>JAHDDA010000116.1 GCA_020629595.1 Chitinophagales bacterium | reverse complement strand
AATGGAAAACAATACCGAACAAAATATAATGAGCCTTCGGGAAGATATGAAAGTGCTTGGTGAATATTTACAAGATATTGCTCAACAAATGATTGAACATAATATTACTCGCTATCCTATTTTTATTGCTCATAAAGAAACGGCTATTCAGTTAGGGAAAGCCATAATTGATGCCGAAAAAACGCAAACAAATTGGTCTTTTAATGCTTCTATGCTAGAAGAAATGGTGAATAAAAATATTGTTGAAAAAGACAAGGTAAATGACTTTAGGGATTTATATAGAAACCCCAAAGAAACAGCCTGCATATTTTTAGCTACACCCAAGGAAATGAAATTTGTGTGGTGTCCGTATGACTTAACAGAGAAATAGTTAGATTTTTTCTAATATTTGGAACTAAATTTTAAATAGGAACGTAATAAGGATTGAAAGTATTAGCTACTTTAAATATAATTATCTTACATATAAAATAAAATTTAATTTTTATGTCTTTTTTATTAAACACAATTATCAATCATTTTGGCGACGATGCTGTACGTGCTATTAGCGGCAAATTAGGTATTGAAAACAAAATGGTACAAACTGCTCTTGGTGCTGCCGTTCCGTTATTATTAACTGCACTTTTACGCAATTCTTCAAAATCTGAAGGTGCTGAATCTTTACACAAAGCTGTTGTAAAAGATCACGATGGAAGTATCTTAGATAATCTTTCCGATTTTATACCGCAATATGAGCAAGGTCCTGGTGGTGGAATTTTAGGACACGTTTTTGGTGAAAAACGAAATACCATTGAAGATTTATTAGGTAAAACAAGTGGTTTACAGCAAAATCAAGCGGGTTCTTTCTTAGAAATGTTAGCACCAATTTTAATGGGTGCATTGGGTAAAGAGCAACGTAAAAACAATTTAGATCAAATGGGCTTACGTGATTTAATTAAAGAAGCCCAAGAAGAAAGTACCGAAAAACAATTGAAAGGCGGTGGCGGTTTAATTGAGCAATTTTTAGATGCCGATGGCGATGGTGATATTAAAGACGACTTAGGGCGTTTGGCAATGAGTTTTTTAGGAAATATACTTAAAAGGTAATGATTTTTAATAGTTAATCATTAATAATTAACTACTAAACTGAATTTCAAAATGCTTTAGTTACATTACGTAGCTGAAGCATTTTTTTTGTTCCAATTTTAGAAAGTTGAAATAATTTTATACGCTATTAGCGAATATTCGCTATTATTGTATTAGTTTTTCATTTTCTGTATGAGAGAAGATAATATTAGAATAATTTTTGGCTTAAAATTAAGGCAGTTACGTACTGAAAAAAAGTGGTCTTTAGCTCATTTATCGAAGCTATCGGGCTTGTCTGCTTCGTATTTGAATGAAATAGAAAAAGGTAAAAAATACCCAAAAGCCGAAAAAATATCTGCTCTTTCTAAAGCCTTAAAAGTACCTTACGACGAAATGGTGTCTTTGCAATTATCGAAAAACCTTGCACCACTTGGCGATTTAATAATGACGGGTATTTTAAATGATTTACCACTTGAAGTTTTTGGCTTAAATTTTAATAAATTAGTTGACTGGATGTCAAATGCACCCTTGAAAGTAGGGGCTTTTGCCAAAACCATTATTGAAATATCAAGAAATTACAACCTTCAAAAAGAGTATTTTTATTTTGCTATTTTGCGTTCTTATCAAGAAATAAACGAAAATTATTTTAGCGATTTGGAAGAGGAAGCTAAACTATTTTTAGAAGAAAATAATAATTCTCAAATTGAACATCAGTTTCTTTCCAATTTACTAAAAAGTGAACATAATTATAAAATTGAAAAGTTTGATGCTAAAGAAGATGAAGGATTAAAAAGTGTTCGTTCTTTTTACATTCCTAAAAATGGAAATAAAACTGCTAAAGCCTGTTTGAAAATAAATGAGGCAGCTACTTTATGGCAAAAAAGATTCATTTTGGCGAGAGAAATGGGTTTTATTCGCTTAAAAATTGCCGAAAAAGAACGCCCTCATATTCCACTGCTATTAAAAGCCCCATCTTTTGATATTGTATTGAATAATTACAGAGCTTCTTACTTTGGAATTGCCATTTTAATTCCACAACAAACGTTGATTAATGATTTAGAAACAATGTTTAATCAGGAGGAATGGAGCAATTCATTTTTTGAAAAATTACTGGAAAAATATGCTGTTTCGCCTGAGCTTTTATTACTTCGTATGACCAGCATAATGACGCAATTTTTTGGTATAAGAAAGTTGTTTTTTCTTCGTTTTCAATCAAAACAACCCGAAAATAAATACTTATTAACTCGTGAATTACACCTTTCACATTTACACAGCCCACACGGCAACGAAAGTTATATGCACTATTGCCGAAGATGGTTGGGTACGCGCTTACTAACACAACTTTCTGAAAATCAAAAGTCTGGAATTAATGAAACAAAACCATTAATTGGCACTCAATTTTCTAGTTATGAAGAATCGGGCATAACTTATTTTGGAATTGGATTGGCACGTCCAATGTTGCCTACCCCAAATACCAATGTTTGTGTAGAAATTGGGTGGGTGGTTGATAATAATGTGAAAAATAAAATTAAGTTTTTACAACAAGAAAATTTACAACATTTTCAGGTAAATACTACTTGTGAAATGTGTGGTATTGAAAATTGCGAAAGTCGAATTGTTCCACCTAAAGAACTCAAAAAGCGATTAGCCATTAAAAGTCTTCGCAATAAATTAAAAGATTTATCTGAATAGAACAATATATCAAATTTTAGATAAGCCTAGAAGTCTTTTCTTTTATACTGCTTAAACCTTAATGCAAACACCCCCCAAAGAGCCTCTTTAAAAATTTTCATACTCATTTTACTTTCACCAATTACTCTATCGGTAAAAGTTATAGGAACTTCTGCAATTTTAAATCCTAAACGATGTGCGGTATATTTCATTTCTATCTGAAAAGCGTAGCCAATAAATTTGATATCGTCTAAATCCATTGTTTGTAAAACCTTACGAGTATAACATACAAAACCTGCCGTAGTATCATTTACAGGTAACCAAGTTATCATTTTCACATAAAATGAGGCATATTTTGATAGCAAAATGCGTTTTGTTTCCCAATTTTCAACATTTCCCCCTTCAATATAGCGTGAACCAACACACATATCAGCACCACCAATACAAGCATTTTTAAGCCTTATTAAATCATTAGGGTTGTGCGAAAAATCGGCATCCATTTCAAAAATATATGCATATTTTCTTTCTAAAGACCACTTAAACCCTGCAATGTAAGCTGTTCCTAAACCTTGTTTACCAGCACGTTCCATTAAAAATAGCTTATCTGTATATTTTTTCTGTTTCGCTTTCACCAAATTGGCAGTTCCATCTGGTGAATTATCATCTACTATCAATACATCAAAACTATTCGGTAAACTCATTACCGTTTCAATCATTTTTTCAATGTTGCCTGCCTCGTTATAGGTTGGTATGATAACTATACTATCCGACAAATTCTTGGTTTTTAGCTGTGAGTTTTAAGTTAAACTTAAAACCAAATACTAATAACTCATTTTAGCGTTTCATATTCTCTTTAATCTTGGTAAGTTTTTGTTTTGTATCACGTAGAAAATCAGCACGCATCATCCAATCGTAGTACATTGGTTCTTTACGCAACACATCTTCTACTAACTTTCCTTTGTGTTTACCAAAATTAAAAATTACATTTCCATCTTTATCTTTTGAAAATCTACGTCCGCTATCTACATAGTTACCATCTGTAGTAAAGTTGCTTAACTCTTCAATATTGTTGGCTATTTTGCCATCATATTTATCTAATTGAGCAACAAAAACATCATAAGTTGCATAAACATCAGCTTTTGCAGAGTGGGCATCTTCTAGTTCTTTATTACAATAAAATTTAACTGCAGCTCCTAAATTTCTAGGCTCCATTTTAGTAAATATTTTAAAAATATCTACACTCTTACGATTTTCTAACTCTAAATCTAAACCAACTCTGTACAATTCTTCTTGTAATAATGGAATATCGAAATAGTTAGAATTAAAACCCGCTAAATCACAATTTTCTATAAATGCCAATAAATTATGAGCCAACATCATAAAACTTGGTGCATTGGCAACTTTGGCATCATCAATTCCATGAATATCTATTACTACCTGTGGAATAGGCATTTTGGGGTTTACCAAAGAATAAAACTCTTCTTTTTCACCATTTGGTAAAATCTTCAACATAAAAATTTCAACTATTCTATCTTTAGCCAAATTTACACCTGTTGTTTCAAGGTCGAAAACTACAATGGGTTTTTCTAAATTTAATTTCATCTTTTTGCTTAGTGATTAATTATAATTACTAAAATTTTTTTATGGTAAAACCTTCAAGGTCTTAAGATTATATTGAAAAAAACGATTTTTCGCTTTTCACTAATTTTCAAAGGCGAAGTTAAGTATATCTTCTAATTTTAAACCACCTAATTTGCCCGAACTCATTATTAAAAGTACAGAATTATCAAAATCTATGCTTTCAAACGCATTTATTAACTCATTTTGTTGTGTACAAACTAATAAATTAGAATGGTTAAACGATTTTTTCACGAATTGTTTACTTAATGATGGTATTTTTTTAATAGCCAAAGTATGTTCTGAATAATAAACAATAGCTTGGCTTGCTGGATTTAATGAGTTTTCGTAATCTTTTAAAAAATCTTTGTTTAAACTGCTATAAGTGTGCAATTCAAAAAAGGCAATCACTTTTTTATCTAAATAAGTTTCGGCTACACTTGCCAAAGTTGCCTTTACTTTTGAAGGTGCGTGGGCAAAATCTAAAAATACAGCTCTACCGTTTTCAGCTTTTAATAACTGAAGACGTTTGCTTGCCCCTTTGAAGCTAGCAATAGCTTTGTAAAAATTCAAATCTGAGACACCTAATAATTCACATACTTTTTTAGCTCCTGCAATATTTTGTAAATTATGTTTTCCTATTATTGAAAGTGGAAAGTTACCTAATTCGGCATCTTTTATTTTAAATTGGTAGTTGTCTATTTCATAAACTGGCGTAAAATAGGCGTGCGTATTTATTTCTTTATTTATAGAATACATTTTAGTTAAGTGTTCATCTTCTACACACCAAACCAAATCACTATACGGCTTTAAGTTTTTTATAAATGTTTTAAAGGTATCTAAATAATTTTCAAAAGTTGGAAATACATTTATATGATCGTGGGCTATGCCTGTAAGTAATGCTATTTGTGGATGATAAAAATGAAATTTTGAACTTCTTTCAACGGCCGAAGATAAATATTCATCACCTTCAATAACAATAATTGGTGCCGAATCGGTAATTTTTACCGAATATTCAAAGCCTTCTAATTTAGCCCCAACCAAATAATCAAACTCAATATTATTGGCTTTTAAAACGTGCATAACCATTGCCGTTGTTGTAGTTTTTCCGTGGCTTCCCCCAATTACAACTCGTACTTTTTCTTTCGATTGTTCATAAATGTATTCAGGAAAAGAATAAATAGGCAAACCTAATTCTTGTGCTTTTAGCAATTCGGGATTATTTGCTCTAGCGTGCATTCCCAAAATAATTGCCTCTAAATCTGAGCTCACATTTTCCTCAAACCAACCAAACTTTTGTGGCAATAAACCATATCGTTCTAATTCAGATTTTGAAGGATCGTAAATTTCATCATCTGAACCCGAAATTTTGTAGCCTTTGTTGTGTAAAGCTATGGCTAATTGGTGCATAATTGCTCCACCAATAGATATGAAATGTATTTTTTTCATTCAAGCCTTAAAAGTAAATACGAATATTGAATTATGGGTTATGAATAGAGTGTTTTAAATAATATTTACAATTTTTTCAACTACAATTGTTAGGTCTGTGAACAGCTTACTTTTTATATTAATTGGTCTGCGTATCGAAAAAACTATATTAACCCACAATACATCTTCAATCCTTATCTTTGCACTTGCTTTGAAACAGACAGTTAGACTTTTAGAAAGTGAGACTATGAGAAAACGTCTCAAAATCTCACAGTCTCAAATGTCTCAAAATCTTAGAAAAACGATGTACAAAGAAGTCAAAAAATTAGATTTACCAGCACTTGATGCTGAGGTTTTAAAATTTTGGGAAGATAATAATATATTTGAAAAAAGCATTTCAGAACGTGCGGATGCTGAGCCTTTTGTATTCTACGAAGGTCCACCTTCTGCCAATGGAATGCCAGGTATTCACCACGTAATGGCTCGTACCATTAAAGATATGTTTTGCCGTTTTCAAACAATGAAAGGCAAACAGGTAAAACGTAAAGGTGGCTGGGATACACACGGTTTGCCAGTAGAATTAGCCGTTGAGAAAAAATTAGGCATTACCAAAGAAGACATTGGCGTTAAAATTTCGGTTGAAGAATACAACGAACAATGCCGAACTGAGGTAATGAAATACAAAGACGTTTGGGATGATGTAACTCGTAAAATGGGTTATTGGTTAGATTTGGAAAATCCTTACGTAACTTTTGAGCAAGAATATGTAGAATCGCTTTGGTGGTGCATAAAAACTTTGTACGATAAAGGCTTATTGTATAAAGGTTACACTATTCAGCCATTTTCGCCAGCCGCAGGAACAGGTTTAAGTTCACACGAGCTAAACCAACCAGGTTGTTATAAAGATGTAAAGGATACTTCGGCAACGGCACAATTTAAAATTGAAGGCAGAGACAACGAATACTTTTTGGCTTGGACAACCACGCCTTGGACTTTGCCATCGAATACAGCCTTGGCTGTTGGAAAAAATATTGATTACTGTTTGGTTGAAACTTTCAATCCGTACACACACGAAGCGGTAAAAGTTTATTTGGCGAAAGACTTAATGAAAAAGTATTTTAAGGCTGAAAATGCCGAAATAGCTTTAGAAGATTACGACCAAAAAGGCTTAAAAAACTTGCCTTACAAAGTAATTTCGGAACACAAAGGTTCAGAATTTGAAGGATGGCGTTACGAACAATTATTACCGTATGTTCAACCAACCGATGGCGATGCTTTTAGAGTAATTATTGGCGATTTTGTTACCACCGAAGATGGAACAGGTATTGTTCATATTGCTCCTTCTTTTGGACAAGATGATATGCGAGTGGCGAAAGTAGCAGGCATTGGTTCGCTAACTTTGGTAGATAAACAAGGAAAATTCATTGATGAAGTTACCGATTTTGCAGGTCGTTATGTAAAAGATTACAAAAACGAAGGCGAAGCCTACAAAAATATTGATGTTGATATTTCTATAAAATTGAAAACCGAAAACAAGGCTTTCAAAGTAGAAAAATATGCCCACAATTACCCACATTGTTGGCGTACCGATAAACCAATTTTGTACTATCCATTAGATTCTTGGTTTATAAAAGCAACGGCAGTTAAAGACCGTATGTTCGAGTTAAATAAAACTATAAACTGGAAACCAGAATCGACAGGAACAGGGCGTTTTGGTAATTGGTTGGCGAATTTACAAGACTGGAACTTATCTCGTTCTCGTTTTTGGGGAACACCATTGCCAATTTGGAGAACCGAAGATGGTTCGGAAGAAATTTGTATTGGTTCGGTTGAAGAATTAAGAAGCGAAGTGGCAAAAGCTGTGGAGGCTGGTTTTATGGATGCTCAATTACCAGCAGATTTCGATTTACACAAACCGTATGTTGATAGAGTTTTCTTGGTTTCTTCAAAAGGTGAAAAAATGACTCGTGAGTCTGACCTTATTGATGTTTGGTTTGATTCGGGAGCAATGCCGTATGCACAATGGCATTATCCGTTTGCAAATAAAGAAATTTTTGAAGCTAATTTCCCTGCTGATTTTATAGCCGAAGGTGTTGACCAAACTCGTGGTTGGTTCTACACGCTTCACGCTTTGGGAACAATGTTATTCGATTCGGTGGCGTATAAAAATGTTGTATCAAATGGTTTGGTTCAAGATAAATTTGGCAAAAAAATGTCGAAGCGTTT
>JAHDDA010000115.1:4703-8074 GCA_020629595.1 Chitinophagales bacterium | reverse complement strand
AGTTTTCATTGAACTTAATACTAACTTGTTCTAATTCAAAATTTAAAGCATTCAGCCCATTTAGATTTGTTAAAGCATTATTATCAAAAATATTAAGGGATTTAATTCCATAAACATCAGACAATGATGAAATTTGAATTAGAGATGGATTTTGTCTAATTTCTAAAGTTCCAGAAATAAATCTATCTAATTTTTCAATTCCAACTAAAGATAAAAGATTTTCATTTTCAATAATACTTAATGACCTTGTAAGTTCTAAGCCATTCAAACCATTTAATGAAGTTAAATTATTACAATTACTAATAATTATTGTTTGAATAAAAAAAGCATTATGTAAGCCAGCAAGCGTACTCAAGTGTTGATTATCATCAATATATAACATAAAATCAACTCTTTTAAGTTTGGAAAAGCCAGATAAATCGGAAAGCCCCGTATTTGCAATAGTAAAACTCTCTTCAATAAGTTCTAAATTTGAAAACCCATTTATAACCTCAACTTGAGGCAATGAAACAAAAACTAAACTACCTTGCACTTTGGTAATTAAAGGAAAGTTAGGAATTAATAATAAATTCTCATTAAAGCTAAAAATAATATTTTTATTAACAAACTCAACACTTTCAAATCCAGAAATAAAAGATAAACTTTCATTAAATTTGATTTCTAAACTTCCCCTTACATCTTCCAAGGTGTTGTTTAATAAAATGTTTTCAAGTGATTGGTTATTATAAATGCTGAAATCCCCATCAATTTCTTCTAAACTATTTAAAGACGCAATTGATGTAAGAGCAATATTATTTCTAATTCTAAAAGAACCACCAACATCAGTTAAGTTTTCTAAGCCTTCTAAATTTTTAAGTTGACTAGTTTCCTCAATTAAGATACTATCGGTTACTTCACATATAGAACTTAGATTAGAAAGGTCGTTAATATCTGTACCCTTTATGGATAAAACTCCATCAATTTTTGTGAAATTATCTATTTCGTCAAGCTGAGCTTGTGTGTTAAGTTCTAAATTACCAAAAAATATATTTTCATTATAGCAATTATTAGCTTCTTGAAGGTTTTGACTACCTAATTCATCATCTACATCACAAGCAGAAAAGACAAAAATTAAACATAAGAAAATAGTAAATATTTTTTTCATAATGAGCAACTAATTTGACATTAAAAAATTTGATTAACCATTGTTATCTCTTTGCGAATACTTTACAACAGCTACAAAGAAAACACCACCAATTGCATTTCCAATAATTGATACGGTTTCAAAACTTAGATAATCGAAAAAAGAAATTTTGGGACTTAATAAAAAGCCTGAAAAGACTTCTACCGAACCAACAATTGAGTGATGTAAATGCCCAAAACCAATAGTTGCCGTTACTAATATTATTAGCAAAATTCGACTAATTGTTTCTTGAGCAGAAGCCAAAAGCCAAGAAAGCAACCCCATTAACCAACCTGCTAAAATGGCACTTCCAAATATTACGTGGATTGGAAAATCAATCACTTTTTTAGATAAGGTTATTAAAACATCTTGGGTTAAAATACCAATTTGTGGGACAAAGTAGGATATTACAAAAGCAAAAATATAGCCCCCAAGTAAATTTCCAGCTAAAATTATTCCCCATAGCCTAAACATTCTTCCAACGCTAACTATTTTATCTAAAACAGGAAACATTGCTAAAGTCGTATGCTCAGTAAACAATTGAGCTCTACCAATAATAACAAAAATGAAACCTACTGAATATGCCAAGGCTAAGTATAATTCTAAAGCTGGTTTAGATGCCGTTTTACTACAAAGCGTGTAAACAATTCCTAACATTAAAAAACTAAACCCAATTTCTAAACCCGCTGAAAAGGCTGAAGCAAACAAACTTCGTTCACTTCTTAAATATTCAACTTCGGCAGATTCGATTTTTTCTTTAAGTATTACTTCTAAATCTTTTGGTTTTCCAGACCGTAATTTTACATCTTCTTTAATTTCACTCATATTAGAGAAAAAGGTTTTCGTAATAAGATTAATAAAAAACAGGAACCAAAGTTAATGAAAAAATATTGATATTTAAACAACTTCCCTCCTATCCAAATTAGCTAGTAAAGTAAAACCATTTAGTAGTAACTTAGTTTCAAAATAATGTAATAAAAAACAAAACCAAAGTTAAAATTATACTTCAACTTTGGTTCTTTTGTTATTCCCCATCTAAATTAGGCTCTTTGTCTTTTGGATTTGTTTTTGGCTTTTCTTTGCCACCTCCACCTAAAGGAGCATCATCCGAATTTCCAATCTTCTCTTGTCCGCCTGGAGTAAAATCTTGAATAACGCCTCTTGCGTCTTTTGGAGGAGGTGGTTTTTTGTTTGATTTCTTTTTATTAGACTTGTTTTCTTTCTTTTCATCTGGATCACCATTAGGATAAAAATATTTTTTATACTCTTTATCTGTCCAATGTTTCCAAAGTGAATGTTTTTTAACATACTCAACGGTGTAATCTGGTCCTGTTTTTTCTTCAATGAAAAATATTTCAAAAGTCATCAATTTCACATCTGTACCTTCTAACTTATCTTTCCACTTATTAGCCAAATACCTTCCGTAATGTTTTCTAAACTTAGATTTACTTTTTCTGTGGAAATTATTAAAATACTTACGCCATCTATGATTTGAATAAGCAGAAGAAACGTATTTTGGCTTCTTACAATCTGTACAAGAGTCATCTTTTTTGAGATCCACAGTTTTAATACAGCCTGTTAATGGTTCTCCTGATAATAAATCTACCTGAGAACCATTTGATAAACGACCATGAATTACATACCAACCATCGCTTCTTGAAGGGTTGGGTGCAAACATTCCCCATTTTTGATTTACACGAGTTACTCTTACTATTTGCTTTAAAGTTTGTGGCATTTCTACTTTTTCTACACGCATCCAATTCCACCAAAACACTAAAACCATAAAGAAAGTTACAATTACCATTGCAGGCATTCCACCATCGTAAGTGTGTACGTATTTGTTAGAAATAAAATGTTTTTCTTTTAGTTTTTCTATAAAAGCTCCTACTCTATGAGAAATTGAAAATTTGATTTTTTTCATCCAATTTCTACCAAACAAGAAATCCCAAACCATTGGCGGAAAACAAGCAACCCAAGCTATAATACATACTTCTGGAAAAATACCTAAATTCATTGTAAATATGAAACCAGTATGTAAACCTATATACAGCGAAACCCCAATAAATCTAAACCACTGCCACCTAAAAGGAATTAAAAAAAGCAAGAAACCCCAAGCCTCTAAAACTAAGGTAAAGTAGGTTAAAAGCTCTGTAATTCCATAAAATTGACCAATCCACGTACCAAACCAAGTTGTATAATGCTCTAATTG
>JAHDDA010000115.1:1156-4603 GCA_020629595.1 Chitinophagales bacterium | reverse complement strand
GAGGTTTTTGTTCGATAACCGATTAAAACAGAAAAAGCAAAAAAACCATAAATAAGGAAAAGAATAACTTGCCAATATACTTCTCCATTCATTAGATGAAAACTAAATAACCAATCTAGCCAATCTTCATTTATAACAATATCACGTGGCATAACTCCATCATCGGAATAATGTGCTTTTGCAAATATTATTCTATCAATAATATCATAAAGCATTATTAAACCAAACAAAATTCTAAAAACAGCTAATCCACGTAAATCAAGACTAAAAATATTTTTTAGTGCTTGTAGGTAAATATTTCCTTTCATAACTTTCTTTCTTACAACAAAGTACGAAATTTTATTTTACTTTGTTATACTTTTTTAAACTTGGTATAATTATTATGCCAAGTTATTCATAGAATTATTAATATAGTTACAAAATAAAAATGAGAAAGCAAATATTTTTCACATTTATCGGCATTTTACTTTTAGGTGCTTGTAGTGGAGGTTCATCGAGTGAAAATTCGCCTAAATCAAATTCTGAAATAGCTTATATGCAAATACAAAAATTGCAAGTTGAGGCTTACTGTGCCTGTCTTGAACCATATAGAAAGTATTTGGATAGCAAAAAAGATGTAAAAGATGTGAAAATTTCAAGGATGGGAAAAGTGATGAATAAGGCAGCACAGAAATGCGTTCAAGATTACGATAAACAGAGTCCAGATATTTTATCACTTTATACTTCTATCGATATAGCAGAAAGAAGAATATATAATAATCAATTTCAAAAATCATTTCAAGCGAAATGCCCAGAGGCAGCTCAGTTGCTAATAGAAATTTGGGGCAGAGTACATCCGTTACCAAGCAATTGATAACGGATGCTAATTTTCAATTAAATTCTGGATTATAAAATCTTATAAACCTAATCTTCTTTTGGCATTGGATCGGTTTCACGCATTCTAACTACAAAATTATTGCGTTTATTCATTGAACCTAAAGCATATTGAAAAGTTTGATTTGTTTTTTTGTCTGTAATCAACTTTTTGGTTTCTTTAATGCTTTCAATTTTTTGATTAAAATCTATATCAGAACTATTAATTTCTAATATTCCATTTTTGTAATTGTAATAAATCCAAGCTCTTCCTCCTGTTTCAGCATCTGGAAATTCTAAATAAATATTCATTTGTGTACCTGATGAACGTGGAGCAAATTCTACAAAACCAGAACAAACACTATTTATTGGTTTTGCACCAACATAACTTAATCCAAAATCACCTACTGAACGGAATGAACTGTTTAAGGTATCCCAAACCATATCTACATTTACCAAGAATAATTTTAAGTTAAAATCTTCATCTGGTCTTTCAAAATATTCTTTTCCTTCAAGATCATCTAAAACTTTTGCCGCCTTTTCTTCATTGAAAAGATGTGGCAGTGCTTTGTCAAAGTTCGTTTTTGGATAATTAATTTCTTTATTATCTGCTGCCCAACCATCTAACAACAATTGCTTTGCTTCAAATAATTTTTCATCTAAACTAAAATCAAGGGCAAAAATTAAATCATCAAAAGTTGTTGTACTATCTGTAATATTGTGTGTGAAAGAACCTGCAATATCACAATCTAATAAACCAAAATCTTCATAGAACTTTAATTTTCCATTTCCAGAAATTGTGTTATTTACATCATCTAAAATCAATAATTGACCAACAGAGTTATCATAAGTT
Organism: Chitinophagales bacterium; assembly: GCA_020629595.1. Classification (GTDB taxonomy): domain Bacteria; phylum Bacteroidota; class Bacteroidia; order Chitinophagales; family UBA2359; genus JAHDDA01. The sequence goes on along the minus strand of JAHDDA010000115.1, from coordinate 2,898 downwards.
ATTCTTCCAGAATCACCAACTTGATAAACATTTTCTTCGGCTAAATAATTAAACTTGCCTCTAGAATCAAAAATGGTAAAATCTTTAGCTGATGTTTTTTCACTTAAAAAACTTGGGTATAATGTATAATCAAATGCACTAAATGATAAACCAATTTGTAAAGAATCTTTCGACTCACCAATTGGATTTTTCATATCAATAGTAATATTTTCTGGATTTATTTCTTCAGTAAATTTGTACCAATCGGTTTTAATTCCTGAAGAAATTTGTAGTTTCCCAAAACCATCTAACAACAAACTATCTTTTCTAGAATCTAATGAAACTACACCTTTATATTGTACTAATGGATTTAGTTTGAAATTTTGCGTTTCTTCAATATTAGTATTGGCTACAGTATAAAATCCTTTTCTAATTCTTTTACCTTTTTTTCCAACCTCCACATCTTCAATTGTTTTTATAATATCGAAATTAATGTTTTGTTTATCCATTTTAGGTGGCTGGAAAATATATTGTGCATTTCCTTCAAACTTATCAGAACTAATTACTTGAATATTTGCATTTTCAAGTTGGTGAACTTCGCTAATTTTTATTTTGGCATTTTTCAAACTATCTATTCTTGTGCTAGGCGTAATAGTCAATTTTCCGTTTTCAGGTATTATATCTGTGTCAGCAACTTTAACACCTTCAATTCCTGAAACGGCTAAAACATTACTATTTACATTAAGAATGGCTGTTTTAAATTCTATTAACAATGAATCTTCTACTGGAATTTGTGAGTTTAAAATGCCATTTTTAGAATCGTTTTCAAGTGTTAAAGTTCTACTTGCTCCATCCCAACTCAGTTTTTCAGAATCTGCCAAATATTTATGGGCTTCTAACTTTACATATTGTCCTTCAGCTGGCTGTAAAATTGCAGTATCGTCATAAATATTGAAAGAAATTGCAGAAGTATCTACTTTAAACATTTTATTTCCAGTTACAGGATCATTTAAAACAATTTTTGCTGAATCTGCTTCTGCAATTTCACTTTTGTATTTAAACAGTTTAGATTCCAAGTAAACATAATCATTATACAATTTTCCTTCCGAAGATAATCCTTTAGAAGTAAGCGTCATTTCTCCGTCCAACTTCATCCTATCTTCAAATACATTCACAACTCCTTGTTTGTTTATTATCATTGTATCGGCATAAGGCAACCAATTAATCTTAGGCTTACCAATATACAAACCAGGAAATTCAGTACCTGCATATTTATCTTTCGACATTATTAAGGTATCTGCTGTTCCTAAAACTTGCTTAGGCAAATAAATTACTTCTGAATGGGAAATTTTAGTGGTTAAAAATGATAATTCTCCATTTGGAAACAAGCCCTTTTCACTCAGATTCAATTCGCCGTTAAATTTACCAATTCCAGCATAAGCAGGCGAGTTATTCATAGCTGGAATTTTATCAGCTCCTAAAGTTAAATCTTCATTTAAGCTGATTACTTGCTTAATATTTGGGAATATATTTCCATAAAACATTTCGCCAGGAAGCGTTAAATCTGAGGGTTTTATATTTCTTAAATTTCTGATTGAAAATGGTTCAATTTTGAAATAGAAAGACTCACGTCCATAAGCTCCATTTGCTGTTTTCTTACTATCGAAATAAACATAAGACGGCTCTTTAACAATCAACTTCGGAAAATCTTCATTTCTTCTTCTTCCCGATTTATTATCTAATTCATCTACCATAATAACACC
>JAHDDA010000115.1:0-1056 GCA_020629595.1 Chitinophagales bacterium | reverse complement strand
TTGGTCAACACCTTCAAGCGTTAAATCTTTAGTGTCAATATTTATATTGAAGTTTTCTCTATCGGAAACAGAAATAATTTTAATGTTATCGAAATCAGAATCTCCTTTGTAAGCCCTAGCATAAAAACGTGCTTTATCTCTAATTTCTATCATTCCAGAAACAACATCATAGTAAATAAATCCGTCTTTTACCAAATCGAATAGAACGGATCTTAAATCTTCAGCTCTAAAATTGCCAATTTGTCCAGCAAAATCATCTGCCGACATATAAAACTCACCTGTACTTTCAACCCAGTTAGATAAAATTAGAAATGGATCTTTTTGCAAATCAATTCTATATTGTTCCACCAATTTTCTATCGAAATAATCAAAAGAATTAGCCGTTACAGGAACAATATCTTTTTGTGTTGTAGTTCTAAAATTTATCTCATTTTCTTTTAAATTCCATTCTAAGGCATCGGAACTTAATTCCATTTTATGAAAATAATCCATAAATGCAATTTTTGAAGATGCTTTTTCGCCACGTACTAAACGTAAAAATTGCGTATTCAAATCATAATCAATACTTAAATTGGGATGATATATAGAATCTCTTTCAAAATATACACTTGCATTACTACTTGGGCTAATTATCTTATTATTATTGGTTAGACTAAATAAACGTGAATTAGCCTTCAATACTTTTTTGTTCGCATCGTTTTTTAAGATAAATCTTGCTTTGGTTAAAGTATCGCCTTTTACTTGAATTTTTGTTCCATACAAGGCAAAACGTCCAATAAATTCAACTCCTTTTTCAATTTTATCTAGCTTAATTTTTTTATCATTCGATTCAAAGCGAGGATATTCAAAAACGCCATTTTTTGGTGTTGATAATTGATTGGTAAATTCGCCTTCAATTGGCATAGGAATTACATCGGGAAAATGTAAAGTTGCCTTTGATTTAAAATTGGGCTTTTTCAGGTCTATTGCATAATTTTGTAACTTAACATAGGCTGTTTTAGCTACTTTGTTACCTCCTTGCCAATCGCCTCTTTGCCAATTACTTTCACCATTTTC
>JAHDDA010000114.1:6198-8081 GCA_020629595.1 Chitinophagales bacterium | reverse complement strand
GGAGCAGATATTTTATTGATTGAAACCGTTTTCGACACTTTGAATTGCAAAGCGGCACTTTTTGCCGTAAACCAATTAAAAGACGAACGAAATTTAGATACACCTGTAATGGTTTCGGGTACAATTACCGATGCTTCAGGACGAACGCTTTCGGGACAAACCGTAGAAGCGTTTTACAATTCAATAAGCCACGCCAATTTATTTTCGGTGGGTTTGAATTGTGCTTTAGGGGCAGAAGAAATGCGACCTTACTTACAAGAATTATCAAAAATTGCCGATTGTTATATTTCGGTTTACCCCAATGCAGGATTACCAAACCCAATGGGTGGCTACGATGAAACTGCCGAAATGATGGGTGAACACATAGATGATTTCTTGTCGGCTGGATTTTCAAATATTGTAGGTGGCTGTTGTGGCACATCACCAGAACATATTGCAATTATGGCAAAAGTTGCCCAAAACCATTCGCCACGTATTCCAAGTAAACCCGAGCCGTTTTTGCGTTTAAGTGGTTTAGAACCCATAACTATTACGCCCAACACCAATTTTGTAAATGTAGGTGAACGAACAAATGTAACAGGTTCTCGCAAGTTTTCTCGTTTAATTTTAGAAGAAAAATATGAAGAAGCATTGTCTGTTGCTCGCCACCAAGTTGAAGGAGGAGCGCAGGTAATAGACGTAAATATGGATGAGGCAATGCTCGATTCTGAAGCAGCAATGACCAAATTTTTAAACCTAATTGCTTCCGAACCAGACATTGCCAAACTGCCAATTATGGTAGATTCATCAAAGTGGTCGGTTATTGAAAATGGCTTAAAATGCTTGCAAGGAAAAGGCATTGTAAATTCAATTTCGCTTAAAGAAGGCGAAGAAAGTTTTGTGTATCAAGCAACACTTTGCCGCCGTTACGGAGCTGCCGTAATTGTGATGGCATTCGATGAAGAAGGACAAGCTGATTCAATAGAACGAAAGGTAGAAATCTGCCACCGTTCGTATAAAATTTTGACGGAACAAGTTGGTTTCCCACCACAAGACATCATATTCGATCCTAATATTTTTGCCGTTGCCACAGGAATTGAAGAACATAATCCGTATGCCGTAAATTTTATTGAAGCAACTCGAAGCATTAAAGAATTAATGCCTTTGACAAAAGTTAGTGGAGGCGTTTCAAATGTTTCTTTTTCGTTTCGTGGAAACAATGTTGTGCGAGAAGCGATGCACTCGGTTTTTCTGTATCACGCCATTGAAGCAGGAATGGATATGGGCATTGTAAATGCAGGAATGATTGAAGTTTATGAGCAAATTCAACCAGCGTTATTAGAAAAAGTAGAAGATGTTATTTTAAACAGAAAAAAAAATGCTACCGAAGCCCTTGTAGATTTTGCCGATTCGGTGAAAGGTTCGGGTAAAAAGCGAGTAGTTGATTTAAGTTGGCGGGAAAACTCGGTGGAAGAACGTTTGAAACACGCTTTGATAAACGGAATTGTTGAGTATGTTGATGAAGATACTGAGGAAGCCTTAGCAAAATACAAGCGTCCACTTTTTGTAATTGAAGGTCCTTTAATGGACGGAATGGGCGTTGTGGGTGATTTATTTGGTGCTGGAAAAATGTTTTTGCCGCAGGTAGTAAAATCGGCACGAGTAATGAAAAAATCGGTGGCTTGGTTACAGCCTTATTTGGAAGCTGAAAAAACAGAAAGTGCGAGCCTTTCAGCAGGTAAAATACTAATGGCAACCGTTAAAGGCGATGTTCATGATATTGGAAAAAATATTGTAGGTGTAGTATTGGCGTGTAACAATTACGAAATAATTGATATGGGCGTAATGGTGCCAATGCACGAAATTTTAAACAAAGCCCAAGAAGAACAAGTAGATATTATTGG
>JAHDDA010000114.1:0-6098 GCA_020629595.1 Chitinophagales bacterium | reverse complement strand
TGCATACGCCAACAGGCGAAAAAATCGGCTAAATCGGCAAATATTGCTTTGAGTGATTTTGTTGCTCCAAAAGAAAGTGGTTTACAAGATTATATTGGCGGTTTTGCAGTAACTACAGGGCATAAGATTGAAGCACACGTTAAACGTTTTGAAGAAAACCAAGACGATTATTCGGCAATAATGTTAAAAGCATTGGCAGATAGATTGGCAGAAGCTTTTGCAGAACGTATGCACGAACGTATGCGTAAAGAATTTTGGGGCTACGATGCTTCTGAAAGTTTTGATAACGAAGCCTTAATTTCCGAAAAATATCAAGGAATACGCCCAGCACCAGGTTACCCAGCTTGCCCCGACCATACCGAAAAACGAACGCTTTTCGATTTATTAGAAGTTGAAAAAAATACAGGTATTGAATTAACCGAAAGTTTTGCAATGTATCCAGCGGCTTCGGTTTCGGGCTTGTATTTTTCGCACCCAGAAAGTAAGTATTTTGGTGTTGGAAAAATTACCGACGAGCAAGTAAAAGACCTTGCCGAACGTAAAAATATGGATTTTGAGGTGATGAAAAAATGGTTGCAGGCGAATGTTGCGTAAATTTAATCTGTGTTTGCTACCTGCCTGATGTTACAAATACTTGAAAAAACAAAAAGCCCCAATATTTTATCAATATTGAGGCTTTAGTTTTATGTTTTAAAGTTTTAGAAACGAGGACAATTTACAGGAGGTGCATTTCTATTACGTGGGTTGTTGTAGCATTTCTTTTCATAAACCAAAGAAAATTCCATACCACCAATACCATTAGAGGCTACACGTAAACTCGAAACATTTACATCGTAAGATAAACCTAATTTAAGTTCATTAATTTGGAAACCTGCTGTTAAAATAATGGCATCTGCCCAACGGTAAGATAAACCACCATATAAGGCAGAACTTCTATTAGAACTTCCGTATCCTCTACGGTTGTTGTTTATAACATAGCCAACTGATGTACCAACTATATAAGTTGCTGCACCAGTTTGTTGCATATAAATAGCACGTGGTGTTATAATAAGTTGCTCATTTACAAAATATCTTGCACTAAAATGACCTAAGAAACGCATTCCTAAACTATTGTCAACGTCATTTAAAAAAGTTTCGGTTGGTGTAAGTAAATTGTAAATTGCGAAACCACCTAATAATCCTAAATCTTCGTTTACAGAAATAGAAACACTTGTTCCTACCGAAGCATTAAAGTTATTGAAACGTTGTTGTTCTATTGGTTCACCATTGCTTGCTGCTGGGTCTAAAACCTGCCCTACTTGTTGTTCATTGAATAATAAATTAGAAACATCAATTGATTTTTGATTCCAACCAAAAGAAGAGCCAATTGAAAATAAGTATTTACCATCTCCAGAAATATCGGCGTGATAAGCCAACAAGCCATGAATTGAAAAGTCGTTTAAAGGTCCATCTCCTTGTCTATCGTTGTACATCCAAATTCCTGCACCTATAAAACCTGGTAATCTAGAATCACCCTTCAGTAAAGCGGCATCAAATGAAGCGGCTACCGTAGAATAGGTGTTGTATAATTGTGGATATTGATTACGGTAATTCAAAGCTCCTCTATAACAACCATCCATTAAACCAGTTAAGGCTGGGTTTAGTGTTACAGGCGATGCGTAATACTGTGAAAAGTGTATATCTTGTGCTTCGGCTTTTTGATTAAAAGCACTTAACACTATCAAAATAAGCAATGAATAAACAGGTAAATGTCTCAATCTCATATTTGCTTTGTTTTATTCTATCATTAAAAAGAAAATCTAATATAAGGAATTTGTTTTAAAATAAACTACATTACATATACAAATGGTATTCCACTATGGGTATTTAGCATTGAAAAAGCCCTTTTTAACAAATTTACTGAACATATTTAGGTTGAATGGCGTTTGTAAGCGTTCATTGATTTTACATTAAACAGTAAATAATTTAAACTCACTAATTTTTTTCTGATTGATTTTTGATATGGTTCAAAACTCTATTATGTATTTTATGAATAATAAAATTTGACCATAATTGCCAATAACTTTGAGGGTAAATATCTAGCTTATACCAAGTTGTACCAACTAACTTTGTTTGGTTTTCGTTTAATGACTCTAAATGAAATTGCCCTTTTTGAGATAAAAAATAACCTTTTAAATGTGGTGGTTGAATTTCCCAAAATGGATTAAATTCATTCATTGGAATAGGTTGTTCTACAACATCAAATTGTAGTAAATTAGGTTTATTCCAGTTTGTTATTGGTTCTACAAAACTACCTGTTGTAAAATTACAATAGCGTATTGCCCCAACTCCTTCTCCAATAATTGTTGCATCTACAGGGCAAGAAATCCCTGTTTTAAAAATCCAATCGCTTGGTTCATCAATTTTATTAAATGTTACTACATTATTCCAAACTTTATCAATATTTGAGTTTATTAAAATTGTGGTATTTACTTGTATTAAATTATTGGAAGTATTAACTGAGTCGAAACTCATTGTAAGCAAACTTAAAAAAATTAAGGTAGTAGAAACGGCAGAATTGCTAATCTTATTTTTTTGAGTAAGTTTATAGCCAAGGTATGACCCTAAAAAAACTAATGGAAAAATTAATGGGGAAGCCATTACAATACATATTAAACCCTCAATTGCAAATACCAAAAGACATAAAACTGATATTCCCAATGTTAAGAAGCTAAATGAAAAAGCGTCATTTTTAGTAATTTTTTGCCTTTTACCTAATAAGAATGCAGGTAAAAAACCTATTAATAAGGGAGCAGTAATAAAAATTGACCAACCATAATCTCCAAGTAATTTTATTGAAGCAAAACCTATTATTGAACAAACTAGAACGGTAACAAAAATAATAAGTATTCTAGTGTTCATAAATATTGGGTTTTAGACGAACTTACATTAGGGTTATTAAAGAAGTAAATCTTTTAGTACCGAGTAAAAACCAACAATTATTCCAAATAAAGCACCTGCTGCCGTTGCATAGGGCGTTTCATTGGCATAGTAACTATCTATTTTTTTACCAATTAAAACACCTATGATTATGGCTGCTAGTAATTGAAAGCCCATATTTGAGTATTTTAGGGCTTTATTATTAAGCGGTTTCTTTTTTTTAGACTGCTTTGGCTTTTGGCTCAACTACCTTTGTTTTATTGCTTACATTCATTTTTTGTGTGGTAGCTCTGTGAATAGCTGTTCCACTTAAAACAGCACCAGAATCAACCATTAATTTATTGTAGGTTGTTGTTCCTTCTACTTTAGCCGTTGAACGTAAAATTAGTGTGTCTTTAACATCAAGTGTTCCATTAAACTTGCCCATTACTTCCATTTCTTGGCAAGTAACTGTGCCTTCAATTACGCCTGTTTCACCAATAATTACTCTAGCTTTACAGTTTAAGTTTCCTTTTATTCTACCTTCAATACGAATTGAACCTTCGGCATCAATATCACCTTCAATGGTGGTGCCTTTGCCAATACGGTTCATATTTGAAGTACTTCCGCTGGTATTGCGATTATTAGGGGCTGGTGTTGAAAAAGATGAATTTGTGTTTTGTTTTTCTTTTTTCTTGTTACCACCAAACATGAAATTCAATAAAGATAAAAGATTTAACATAGAGCGCGCATTTTATGTTAAGGTTTATAAAGATATGTAATTTAACGGATCAACAGGTATCTGATTATGCCATAATTCAAGGTGTAAATGAGGTCCACTCGTCAGTTCACCTGTATTACCAAGAATTGCAATGGCATCACCTGCTTTCACAAAATTACCAATTTTCTTCAAAGTTACGGCATTATGTTTATAAAAGGAAATTAAATTATCAGAATGTTGAATAGCAATAACGTGTCCTGTGTCTAAAGTCCAGTCACTCATAATTACCACACCATCTGCAATTGCCATTACTTGTGCATCTTTTATGGGGCTACCAATATCTAAACCAAAGTGTTCATTGTCGGGATCAAACTTTTGACTTACAAAACCTTCCATTGGTGGTGTAAAGTAGTTTTTTAGCAATTTATCCTTTTCATTTTTACTTCCCGAAAGTGTGTAAGTCATCTCTCTTTCTACCGATTGGCGTAATTTTGCTTCATTTTCAGAAATACTATCTAATTCTATTTTTGAGTAATCTTTATTACTTGTGTCTATTTCTGCACTTTCGCTGGGTTCGTTATATAGTTCTGCACTTGTTTCTGAATTAAACATTTGCCTAAAAGCATCAATATATCTTGCTTGGCTTTCCACCTGCATATTCAATGCATTTGATTGTGTGTTTAATTCCATTAAATCTCTGCGTAAACTCACATCTTGATAACCTGGAATATATTGTTTTAGTGGAGTATAAATAATTGTAAAAACGGTTAACAAAACACAAAAAACGGCTAAAATACTTATTGCCATATAAGTATTCATTCTAGATAGTTTGAAAGATACCTTTTCTTCAAGTGTAGCATCATCTAATACTACCAAGCGGTATTTTATATTTAACCTATCAATTAGGTTTTGCCAACTGCTATTTTCTTCGTTTGTCATTACTTAATTCGCAAAAGTAATTCAAGTTTTTAAATAGCGTAAAAAAGTACGAAAATTGAGGTTAAAACTTTTATAAATTTATTAATATTTTAGGATATTTTAATAAATTTCTTAGCTCCAAATAGTAGCCAAAGCACAGTTGCAAACAACAATCCGAATCCTGCAAAATCTATTAGTAAATGTATCCTGTTAATTATAGAAACAACTATTTCGTTTTGAAAACCTGCTTGAAAGCGTTCATAAAAATTGAAGTATTTTACCCCTAAAGAAAACCAAAATTTACTTGCTAAAAATAAACTTAACACTATAAACCCTACAACTACAACAATTATTTTTCTTGTTCTTGAAAAGGGGGTAACTATAACTAAAGAAAGAAAAAATGTGAAAATAATTCCAAATTGGTTCCAGCTACTTTCTGCGTATTGAATGGGTTTTATTCTTACTTGTTTTTGTCCTTTGGCTTTGGCATCTTTTTTTGCTTTTTCAATTTGCTTTTTACTTTTAAGTATTACAAGCATATCGTAGCCTTCATATTCTTTTATTCTTTCTCCTTTTCTTTCATTATCTGCAATAGGTCTAAAGTTAATTTCGCCTCCACCATAAAATGTACTATTAAAAATATTTCCAACACCACATACATAATTAGTAACCACACTTTTTAACGGTGTTGCCTGAAACAAAATGGCAAATACCAAATATAAAAGCAATAAAGCTCCTGCTCTTTTTAAGAGTGCGTTGTTGTTAAGCATTTGTATTTATTTGTTGTTGGTTATTGGTCCAATTTATCCAGTAGAAAAGGGCAAAAAGTGTTAAGCCAATAAACAACACTTGCCATACGGTTACGTGCATAAAATCAAAAAGGCTTGGTGCGTGTACTTTAAACAAAAAAAGCGTAATTATCCTAAATATATTTAAGACTACTAAAAATAAAGCTCCAAATAAAACGCCTTTCAACTTATTATTAATTGAGGTTGGAAAAATTAATATTCCTGCAAAAAAAATAGCAAGCCCTTCAATTCCATCACAACCGTTTTGAATATTAATGGCAAAGTTGGGATTAACTAATGAGTTTTTAATTGCGTTTACATTATAGCCTACTAAACTTAATAGCACACCACTTATTTGTGCATATAAAAATGAAATGGGCGATACAACATAATTTTGAAAAAATGGCGTGGGCCAAATAATATAAAATAGGAGCATTATTGCTATAAATTTTATTAATAATTGGTTGGTTTTATTTTGCCAAAAAGACTTTTTTTGTTTCTTATTATTTACTTGTATTTTGGCTTTTTCTTTTTTCTTTTTTTTCGACATAATATTACTATAAAGATAATCCAATATTATATAAAAAAGCCCTTGCAAAATATTTTTCACAAGGACTTTTCCAATATTTTTATTATAACCAATTATTTATTTCACATTGGCACAAGGTATTTTTTGTACTTCTTCTGAACTGTGTTGATAGGTTTCTCCAAAACCATTTCCATTATAGTTTTGTCTAAAACTAAAAACCTGATAAACACATTCTCCTTTAGCA
>JAHDDA010000113.1:5955-8109 GCA_020629595.1 Chitinophagales bacterium | reverse complement strand
AAACAAAAAATGAGACTTTAAAACAGTAGCTTCAAAGTCTCATTTCAAAAAATATTTATCTAAATCTTAGAATAAATCCATATCATCTAAAACGCCCATAACGCCACGAACTGCTTCTGCCGATTGATAAAGCATTGCTTTCTCATCTTCGTTTAAGTCAACTTCTAATATTTCTTCAATTCCGTTTTTACCTAATTTTACTGGTACACCTAAGTAAATATCATTTAAGCCATATTCACCAGTTAACCAAGTACAACAAGGGAAAATGCGTGGTTCATCTTTTACAATTGCTTCAACCATTTGAGCAGCAGCTGCACCTGGTGCGTACCAAGCAGATGTTCCCATTAACTTTACAATTTCTCCTCCACCTGTTTTTGTACGCTGAACAATAGCATCTAATTTTTCGCTATCAATCATTTCAGTAACTGGAATACCCGCAACAGTTGTATAGCGTGGAAGTGGTACCATTGTGTCACCATGTCCACCCATTAATAAAGCCTGAATATCTTTTGGTGAAACGTTTAATTCCATTGCTAAGAATGAACGATAACGTGCAGTATCTAAAATACCAGCCATCCCAAATACTTTGTTACTTGGTAAACCCGATGCTTTATAAGCTGTGTAAGTCATTACATCTAATGGGTTAGCAACAACAATAATAATTGTGTCGGGAGAATGTTTAACAACCTGCTCTGTTACAGATTTTACAATTTTAGCATTGGTTGCAATTAAGTCATCACGACTCATACCTGGCTTACGTGGAATACCAGAAGTAATTACCGTTACATCAGAACCTGCAGTTTTGGTGTAATCGTTTGTAGAACCAGTAATCATAGTTCCATACATTTCGATAGGAGAAGTTTCCCACATATCTAAAGACTTACCTTCTGCAACGCCTTCTTTAATGTCTAATAAAACAACTTCTTTAACAATGTCTTTGTATGCTAAAGCATTTGCTACCGTAGAGCCTACATTACCAGCTCCAATAACAGATATTTTCATCTGAGTTTTGAGTTTTGAAAAGTTAAATAATTAGCACTCTAATTTTTGCTAAGAGTGAAAAGCGGTGCAAAGATACTAGTTTCATCTACCATCTACCATTTATAATAAGCCATTTTTAAACAGATTAAGAATGGGGCGTATATGAAAAGCTATTTGTTACTTGAATTAAGATTAGAATTGTAATGTTGCAGATAAATTTAACAATGTTCCTAACTGGCTAAAATGATAACCGTCATAAGTCATTTGCGAGTACCTTTGGTTAAAAGTAATTAGATTAGATTGTTCTTTTAAAAAAACAGCATCATTCAAAAGAGCTTCTCCATTTGCATTTTCTGCTTTAAATTCCCATTCTGGTAATACATCAAATAAGTTGTTTACGTTAAATAGAAAACTTAATTTTTCAGTTGCTTGAAACTTTAATCCTATATCAGTTACCAACTTTGTTTTAAATTTGGTATATAAATCTTTATGCATACCAGCTTGGTTAAATATAGTTGGTCCAAAAAGAGTATTGTTCAAATAAATACTAAATTTATTAATTGAATAATCAATTCCTAAAATTCCTTTGAATTTTGGTCTAGAAGTAAAAAAGAGTGATTCTTGAGTTTCATTTAAAATGGATTGATTAGCTTCTTCAACAATTTCAGGGTTTTTTACGGCTCCTATTCTTTTATTTTGAATGGTGTAATTTACAGATAGATTTAAGCTTAACTGCCCTTTTTTTAATTTAAGACCGTTATAGTGAGCAACAAAATCAATACCACTGGTTCTCGTGTCTAAAGCGTTTGCAAAAAAGCTAATATTTGCAATATCATTTTCAGTTAAAATTTCATCTAATTGTGTATCTCCTGCTTCAGTTCCAAATACTTTTTCGCCTAATACAATTCGATTTTTTAATTGTATATTATAGAAGTCTAAAGTCAATGAAAAGTTTTTAACTGGTTTAAAACCGAAACCTAATGTAAAGTTTGTAGATTGTTCTGGTTTTAAAATTGGTAAGTCCAGTAATCTTGCTTCTCTAGATATATTATTAACAAATCCACTTACTTGAATACCTTCGCCAGCAATAAAGTTATATTGTGTTTTTTGCGAATATATTTGGTGTAAAGTAGGAGCTCTAAAACCAGTTGAGGCAGAAGCTCGAAGGGTTAT
>JAHDDA010000113.1:2925-5855 GCA_020629595.1 Chitinophagales bacterium | reverse complement strand
TCATTACCATTGTGTGAATTTCTAACAGTATAAGTTTGTTGGTTCGATCCAGAAGTAAAACTTCCATCAATCAACCACTTATTCCTTTCAATATCAAAACCAATAGTAGTATTGTTATCAATTAGCTCTCCATCGAAAGTTGGTAGGTAACCTGCATAGTCAAGTACACCATTGTTATCTAAATCTTCATACCCAAATTGGTTACCAAAGAAATCTTCTAAATATGGATAATCTTCTAATTTTCTCCAATAGGGTGTACGATAATTGGCAAAGCTATTTACTTTTTTATAGACATAAGCTGCATTTCCGTAAATTGTTGTGTTATTTGATATTGGGAACTCATAGTTTGCAAAAAAGGTAGCAGAAGTAGTTTCTGGTGCAGCATTTATATTTCCAGCATCAGGTTTTTCTGCTAAAAATGCTTCAACTACATCTGGATTTGCATTGAAATCAGCAATTTCTCCGCTAGCATCTACAATTCCTGGTCTATTGGCTAAACCAACTTTTTTTACACTAGTTGTAAAGTTAAAAAAACCATTTTTAAACAACTTAGAACCATGGTTTAGTGTTATCCCATAGTTTTCGCCGTCTCCTTCTTTAGATATTCCAGTATTAAAAGTTATAAAACTGTTTTCTCTTTCATCATTCAATACAATGTTTACAACACCAGCAATAGCATCTGATCCATATTGTGCAGATGCACCATCTCTTAATATTTCCACTCTTTTAATTGCTTCTATTGGGATAGCTGAAATATCAGTAACTGTTTCACCAACACCAGGAGATGTTTGTGTATATAGTAAAGCACTCATATTCTTTCTTTTACCATCTATGAGAAATAATGTTCTACTTGGTCCCATATTCCTTAGTTCATAAGGGTCTAAAATTGAGGTGGCATCCGAAACTGGAGCTTGCATTGTATTAAAATATGGAACTCTATATTGTAATGCTTTATCAAATGTTGTTTGCCCAGTATTAGTCAATTCTTCAGCTTTAAATACATCAATTGGTAACGGAGTTTTAGTAGAAGATCGTGGCTCTGTTCGCGTACCAACTACTACTAACTCATTTAATAATGCTTTAAAATCGTCAATGGTTGATTCTAATACAAAATCCCAAGTAACAATTTCATCTTTCTTTAGGATAAATTTTTTAGATTGATCTTCATATCCTTCATAGCTTACTGTCACAGTGTAAGTACCTGGTTCATTAAACTTCAGAATATAATCTCCATAAATATCTGTAATAGTTCCTATATTACCTGAGAAAACTTCAGCCCCAATTATTTTAAAGTCTTTATCTGCAACATTGCCTTTAATTGTTTGAGAATTTGTATCAATTGTGAAAAATAGTAATATTAATAAACAGTAGAATTTTAACTTCATAAAGCAAATTGTTAAAAAGAGATATGGAAATTTCTTAAATCACTTTTGGGATATAGAAATATATTTATTGTACGTTGATTCGAGTAAGTTGTTTTAGTTTTTGAACTTCTTTAAAGAAATAAATAGCTGAGGGCTAAGAACTTGCAAATCTATAATTGCTGAACTGAATTATTGTATGTTATGGTAAATTTTAATTTGTTAAAGTACTTCTTTCTCCAAAATTTATTTAGATAGATGTATTTTCATTTCCTTAACTACATTTGGTCCACCATAAACAAAGCCGGTATAAATTTGAACTAAATTAGCACCAGCATCTAATTTTTCTTTTGCATCTGCTCCATTCATAATACCACCAACACCAATAATTGGAATTGTGGCATTTCTTTTCCTAATGAATTTTATTACTTCAGTTGCTCTGTCTTTTACTGGAAAACCACTTAATCCTCCATTTCCAATTTTATCAATTTCAATATTATTGGTAGTTAAATTAGAACGATTGATAGTTGTATTTGAACATACAATTCCATCTAAATTAGTATCTTTTAAAATGTCCACAATATCCTCCAATTGAGATTCATTCAAATCTGGAGCAATCTTTAATAATATCGGTTTTGATTTTGGTTTTTGATAATTTAAGTTTTGTAAAGTTTTCAATAAATTAGTTAATGGTTCTTTCTCTTGTAATGCTCGTAAACCTGGAGTGTTGGGTGAACTTACATTTACTACAAAGTAATCTACATATTCATATAAGGTGTTGAAACACAGTAGATAATCATTGGTTGCTTCTTCATTTGGTGTAACTTTATTTTTACCAATATTTCCCCCTACAATTATATTCGATTTTCGGTTTTTTAGCCTTTCAACTGCTACTTCCATCCCATCGTTATTAAAGCCCATTCGGTTTATAAGTGCTTTGTCTTTTGGCAAGCGAAATAAGCGTGGTTGAGGATTTCCTGCTTGTGGCTTTGGAGTTATTGTTCCTATTTCAATAAACCCAAATCCTAAAGTAGATAACTCGTCAATATATTTTGCTTCTTTATCAAAACCAGCTGCTAAACCAATTGGGTTGGGAAACTTTAAACCAAATAATTCTTGTTCTAAACTTTTGTCTTCAAACTTATATTGCTTCTTTAAAATATTGGAAATTAACGGAGTTTTTAATCCAGTTTTTAATGTTTTTAAAGCTATATGATGTGCTTTTTCAGGCTGTAAAGAGAAAAGTAAAGGCTTTAATAAATTGTACACAGTGTTTTTAGGAAAACAAAAATATCAAGTTTTTTATTAAAAAACTAAAATTTAGAGTTAAGTGAACCGAATTAGGACTTCAGGAGTTAATTTTATACAAAAAAACACAAATTGACTTTACTTGATATAATATTATTGGCATTGCGTTCTATTAGAGCCAATCTTTTACGAACATCATTAACACTTTCAATTATTGCTATTGGAATTATGGCTTTAGTAGGAATATTAACAGCAACCGATGGAATTAAAGCAGGTTTGAATAATACTTTTTCTAGAGTTGGTGCAAATACCTTTGAAATT
>JAHDDA010000113.1:0-2825 GCA_020629595.1 Chitinophagales bacterium | reverse complement strand
TCTAGTGGTTTATTTAGTTCTTCAAATATGGCAGTTATTTCCACTAGTAACGCACAGTTTAAGTTTCCTGAAAATAAAAGAAGCTATGAAATGCTGGTTTCGGTAAATAATGCAGAAAATTTAGAATACGCAATAGCAGAAAGTTTAGGAATTATGCGTTCTGTTCGTAAATTGGGTATAGGAGAAGATAATGATTTTGAAGTAACTAAAAGTGACAAATTAGCCAATGTATTAATAGAAAATTCAGCAACTATTGTTCTAGCGGCAACTGTTATAGGTGGAATTACTTTAATTGGAGCTGCTATTGGTTTAATGAACATAATGTTGGTTTCGGTGGTTGAACGAACTAGAGAAATTGGTGTCTCAAAAGCATTAGGGGCAAAAAATTCAACAATTTTAATGCAATTTTTAGGCGAAGCGATAGTTATAGGACAATTAGGTGGGTTTTTTGGTATTATATTGGGCATAATTGTAGGAAATGTCGTTTCAATATTTGTAAATGGACCTTTTATAATTCCTTGGCTTTGGATAATTTTAGGAGTTGTATTTTGTTTTATTGTAGGAGTTATCTCAGGGATTTATCCTGCCGTAGTAGCGTCTCGTTTAGATCCTATTGAATCTTTACGATATGAATAACATTTATTTTATGTAGAGAAGTAGCATTGCTACGTTTATTGTTTCAATTAATCTTAAAAAATGAAGTATAGGGTTCTTTTAGTTTCACTGATTTTGGTAAGTTTTACATTTAATAATAATCTTCAAGCTCAAACACTTGACAAAGGACAAGTAGAAGATGAAGTAATTTATGATGGAGAATGGACAGGAGGATTTTTTCTTTCAACAGCTGGTTGGGGATTAGATTATACACGTTTAAAAGTTAAAAATAATAAAAAGAAAACCCTTTGGCAAATTAGCTTTCAAGAGTTGAGAGGCAAAACTGAAAAAAGAACTCCAGGTCAACCTTCGCCCAATGGAACATACAAAGGCTATTTTTATGGTAAGCAAAACAAGTTTTTTACTTTAGATTTTTTACTAGGCAGGCAACATAAACTTACAAGTCATGGAAGAAGAAAAGGCGTAGAATTGGCTTATAATTATAAAGTTGGAGCAACTTTAGGTGTTGCTAAACCATATTATATGCAAATGTATGTTGAAGAATTAGGTGGAGAAGTTGCTGTTAAGTATGATGGTGAAAATGATGACGTTTTTTTTGCAAGTCCTATAATTGCAGGTTCGGGCTTTTCAAAAGGATTGGACGAATTAAAATTGTTTCCAGGCGGTATTGCCAAAGCAAGTTTTATAGTTGACTTTTCTAGTAGAAGAGAGTTTTTAAAAACTGTTGAAATAGGAGGGCAGTTACAGGTTTTTTACAAAAGAGTACCAATAATGGTACTAGAAGATGATAGTTTTATTCATCCCAACTTGTTTTTGAAAATAATGTTTGGTAAGAAATATTAATATTTTGAATATGAAAAGTATTATTAACATTGATAACTTAAATCCTTATCAAATAGAGATTTTAAAATTAATGTCTGTTGATTTAACCGATAAGGATTTTAAAGAGATAAGGAATATTATAAAGCAATATATTGATAAAAATAATGCTCAATGTGTTGAAAATGATGAAGTTTCATTACTAGAAGAAATTAAAAATAATATGGAAAATAGTGTTGCCTTTGAATTTTTAAAAACAGAAGAAGATTTATATACTGTTGATGATTTAAAAGAAAAATACTAATGGTTAAAGGTGATATTGTTTTGATTCCTTTTCCTTTTTCTATTTTAAGAGGAAGTAAAAAAAGACCAGCAGTTATTTTACATTCAAGTCAAAGAATATTGATTTTAGTCTTTATTTCAACCCAAATGCAATATGCAGAACCCTTAGATATTTTGGTTGCTCCAACACCAGAAAATGGATTAAAGAAAGTTTCTTTTGTAAAGATTAATAAGATTGCTACACTTGATAGAGGTTTAGCGATTGAGAAACTTGGGAGCTTATCAAATTAAGATTGTGAAGTATTAGAAAATAACTTACGAAGATTATTTGATTTATAAAGCTAATCCACCAACTCAACTCCCAAAGTTTGCCAAGTTGAAATTTCATTTTTATCATTGGCATAAACCAAAAAAACTTCTAAATTCAAATCAGAATTATTGATTAAAAACTCCCTTGTTTTTTCAAATCCCATAACCATAAAAGCAGTAGCATAAGCATCGGCTTTGGCACAATAATCTGCAATAACAGTAGCACTTAGTAAATTATTAAATTCTGAATAACCAGTTTTAGGATTTATGGTGTGAGCTACTTTTTTACCATCAATTTCTTTGTAATTTCGATAATTACCAGAGGTTGCCATTGCTTTTTTATCTAAAACTATTTTTGCTTGAAGTTCTCTGTTTTGTAAATTTTCAACAGGTTTATCAATGCCTAAAACCCATTTTTTTTCATTTGGTTTAGTCCCTGCTGTTCGTACTTCACCGCCAATTTCAACTATGTAGTTTTCAATACCTTTTTGCTTAACAAAATTAGCAACCAAATCAACGCCATAACCTTTAGCAACAGCACTTAGATCTAATTGTGTTTTGGGGTTGCGTTTAATGAGTTTATCGCCTTTAGCATCAATTAACTTAAAACCAATAAATTGCATAATTGAATCGACAGCTAAAGAATCAACTGCTTTTTCTTCGATTTTTTCATAGCCAAAACCCCAATAATTTACCAATGGCATAACTGTAGCATCAAAAGCACCATTTGTTTTTTCACTAACCAAAACAGCTTGATAGTAAGTATCCAATAAAAAATTATCAGCTGTAAATAAACTATC
>JAHDDA010000112.1 GCA_020629595.1 Chitinophagales bacterium | reverse complement strand
CCTGGTGAAACCGAACAGCACTTTATGGATACTTATCAGTTTTTAAATGAATTAGCCATAAGTTACTTACATGTGTTTACGTATTCTGAAAGAGATAATACTTTGGCTATTGATATGAATGGTACAGTTCCAATAAACGAAAGAAGGAGACGTAACAAAATGCTAAGAATTTTATCGGATAAGAAAAAAAGATATTTTTATAACGAATATTTAAACCAAACACGCTTAGTTTTATGGGAAGCAAGTGAAAACGAAGGCTTAATGAACGGCTTTACCGATAATTATATAAAGCTAAAAGCAAAATTTGATGAAAACTTGGTGAATAAACTTGAAAATTTTGAACTAAAAGCCATAGATTCAGACTTAATAGTTACAGGAAGTTTTGAAAATGAGTTGGTTCAAATTCCATAACTTATCACTCATAATTAATAACTCATAACTCAAAAAAATGCGTTGGAAAGGAAAACAAACAAGTAAAAATATTGAAGATCGCAGAGGTGGTGGCGGTGCAAGAGTTGCCGGAGGAATTGGAATAGGCACAATTATTTTAATGATAATTATGTTTTTATTGGGCGAAAACCCAATGAGCTTATTGCAAAACAATATGCGTCAGCAACAACAAACCCAATATCAAGGAAATACAAAAGATGATCCTTTAGCTGAATTTGTTGGGGTTGTTTTACACCAAACCGAGCAAGTTTGGGATAGAATTTTTAGAGAGCAATTGAACCGCCGATACGAACCACCAACTTTGGTACTTTTTTCGGGGCAAACTCGTTCTGGTTGTGGACACGCAAGTGCTGCTACTGGTCCATTTTACTGTCCAGCCGACCAAAAAGTATATATAGATTTAAGTTTTTACAACGATTTGAATAACCGTTTTGGAGCTTCGGGTGATTTTGCAATGGCGTATGTTGTTGCACACGAAGTGGCTCATCACGTGCAACATTTATTGGGTATTACCACACAAGTTCACTCACAAAAAGGTAGAATAAGCCAAAAAGATTACAATGATTTATCGGTTCGTTTAGAACTACAAGCCGATTTCTTATCGGGCGTTTGGGCAAGATATGCCCACGAAATGAATAATATTTTGGAACAAGGCGATATAGAAGAGGCAATGAATGCCGCCCACGCTATTGGCGATGATCGTATTCAAAAACAAACACAAGGTTATGTTGTACCCGATTCGTTTACACACGGTACTTCAGAACAAAGAGTACGTTGGTTTAGAAAAGGCGTAGAAACAGGTGATTTAAGCCAGGGTGATACCTTTGAAGCAAGATATTTATAATAATCTTAATAACAGAAAAGTTTAATAGGCGATTTTCTAAATCTTAGGAAGTCGCCTGTTTTTTAATTGCAAAATTTAAAGCTTGAAAAACATATTTAACTATATATCTTATTGGTTAATTGTGCTAATTTCTAAATTGCCTTATCCCATATTATATCAGTTTTCAAATTTTGTTGCTTTTGTTTTAAATCGAATAATTAAATACAGAAAGGAAGTAATTTTTGGAAACTTATACAAAGCATTTCCAGATAAAAAAGAACAAGAAATACAGCAAATTGCCAAAAAGTTTTATGCTCATTTTGCCGATATTATTTTGGAAGGGATTAAAAACTTTAGTGTTTCAAAAAAAGAAGCTAAAAAACGTTTTACACTTCGAAACCCTGAGCTAGTTTTTCCATATTTAGAAAAAGGGAAAACAGTTATTTGTGCAACGGCTCATTATGGAAATTGGGAAGGTTATGCCATTTCAGCTCCTTTGCATTTACCAAAGTATGAAATGACAATGTTTTACAAAAAACTGTCGAATAATATTTTGAACAAAAAGGCATTGAAAAGTAGAGGCAGAACAGGAACAAATTTAGTAGCCTTAGAAGACACCTATTCTTATTTTGAACAAAGCCAAAACCAAGCAAAATGTGTAACCTTAGTTGCAGACCAATCACCTTCAAAACATAGTAAAGCCATTTGGGTAGATTTTTTTGGTATAAAAACAGCTTGTTTGCATGGTATTGAAAAGTATGCAAAAATGTATAATTGTCCAGTAGTTTATCTAGATATTCAAAGAAAAAAACGAGGATTTTATGAAATTGAAGTTTCTTTACTAACAGATAAACCTCTAGATTTACCCAATGAAAAAATAACCCAATTATATATGCAAAAAGTAGAAAACGTTATTCGCAAAAAACCCGAAAATTGGTTGTGGTCGCATAGGCGTTGGAAAAAACAGTTTACAGCATAAAAGAGTCTTAATTGTTTAGTATGTAGTTTTGAGCTAACGTTTACAGTTGTGAAATTTCGATTATGAAAAAAGTTGCCGTAGTTATACTAAATTGGAATGGCGAAAAGTTACTTGAAGAATTTTTGCCTTCAGTAATGCAAACCCAATATGATAACTTAGAAATTTGGATTGCTGATAATGCCTCATCAGATAACTCAAAAAAAGTTGCTCAACAATATAACTCTCTAAAATGGTTACAATTAGATAAGAACTATGGCTTTACGGGAGGTTACAACAGAGCTTTAGCAAAAATTAATGCCGATTATTTTGTTTTACTTAATTCGGATGTTGAAGTTACCCCTAATTGGATAAAGCCTATTATTGATTTAATGGAAAGCGATAAAACTATTGGTGCTTGTCAACCCAAAATATTGGCTTATAAGCAAAAAACACATTTTGAATACGCAGGGGCTTCTGGGGGCTATTTAGATGTATATGGCTTTCCGTTTTGTAGGGGTAGAATTTTTGAAACTTGCGAAAAAGACAAGAACCAATATAATACCCAACAATCGGTATTTTGGGCAAGTGGTGCTGCTATGTTTGTGCAAGCTAACTTATATTTGAAAATGCAAGGTTTAGACGAAGCCTATTTTGCCCACATGGAAGAAATAGACTTTTGCTGGAGAATAAAACGTGCAGGATATAAAGTTATGGTTTGCCCTCAATCGGTAGTTTATCATTTAGGAGGAGCAACTTTAAATAAAACAAATCCTAAAAAAACGTATCTAAACTTTAGAAATAATTTGATAATGTTGGCAAAAAATGCCAATTGGCGTTTCCTAATTTTTAGGTTTCCACAACGAATTTTTTTAGATACAATAGCGGCTTATAAAGCATTGTTTAGTTTAGATTTTGCAACATTTTGGGCAATACTTAAGGCACATTTATACTTTATTTTCAATATTTTTAATATTGCAAAACGAAGAAAAATTGCAAAAAAACAAGTTAAAACCAATTTTATTGGAGAAGAAAACAAAGATGGTTGGCTTAAAAAAAGTATTGTTTACAGGTATTTTTTAAAACAACAAAAAACATTTAGTCAGTTAAACTAACTAAATATGAATTCTATAACTAAAATTGCTATTTTTATTATTTGCTTAATGCCATTATTAGCTGCTCATTGCGATGATGGGTGCTTCTATTCTGATAGTTTTAACAACATACAAATTATTATTTTAGGTGAAGGAAGTGATTGTTATTATCCTATTGACTCAATAAATATTGAGGCAGATTTTGTTGAAAATTATAATAATATTTCGCAGTATTTATTAGAAAATGCAGATTCTACTTTTTTACACACCTGCCGTTGGACTAATTTTTATGATAATATAATTCCTAAAAATGGAATGAATGTTATTGATGAAAACATAGATTATGAATACGAAAACTCAATTCCTCTAGACGCTTCTAACGATTTTTCTACCTTTTTATTTGAGAAAAATGGAGAGTTGATTGACTCTTTAAAAATAATTTATGAAAGAGACGAGTTTTACGATAGAGAATGTGGCTTAATGGTTTCTTTCGAAAATATAAAAGTTGAAAACCACTCTTTTGTTTATGTTTTGGAAAGTAACGATACAAATGGTAAACAACTTATTTTGTTCAAGAATTAAAAAAATTACAATGAAACCAATAAAAATAATTTTTACATTCTTAATATTTGGGCTATTCTATGCATGCAGCTGCGACTACGATGAAGTAAGGTCGGTATCTATTCTTTTTTTAGATGAAAATTCAGAATGTTATATTCCTTCTAATGAAATTGAAACTGCTGCGAGCTTATATTCACATATCTATACACAAGATTCATTGTTTACAGCTTGTCCAAGTTTTGTAAATCCATACGTTCAAATTACCCCTGAAAATGGAAGACAAAATATTTATTTATCTGAAAAATTAAGAACAGAAAGAGTTACTTTAAACCCTAATGCTGAGGAAAGTACCTTTAATTTTATTGCTGCAGATGGAGCAACTAATAGTTTGCAATTGACCTATACAGTGCTTGAACAATATCACCGTTCTTGTGGGAACTATCATATTTCTTTTGAAAATATAGCATTGGGTAATCACAATTTTTCTGCTGTTATAATTTCCGATTCACAAGATTGGATAGCTGTTTATAAATAAATCTAACTAAAAGTAAAAAGGATGTTTTCATTTAAAAATAAAATAATAATATTTCTATGTCTTACTGTTTTAGGAATGGTAAGCGTTTTTGCTCAAGATAATGATGCCACTGATGAAGCTGAAATAGAACAGATGATAAGTATATTGCCAAAACACAGCCAAAATGATGTGCAATTTGAAATTGGTGTTAAAAATATCTCGAATACATTTGTTGGAGCAGCTATGAGTAATTCCAACTATTCCTCTCTATATCATAATTTTGAAATATTTGGACGTATTCCCGTAAAGTCTAAATTTTCTATAAATGTGGCAGCAGGTTTTGGGCAACACGAGATAAATCCTAAAGATAGTGCTGGAGAAATTGAAGGTTACCAAGGTTTTTTCTTTAAAACAGGTTTAAACAAAGCATTTGGTAGGAAACGTACTCGGTTTTTATTAGGAATAAACGCAGTATTTTCCTCAACCCAAAATAATCAATTTTTTGAATATCAAGATGACTTAGATTTATGGGAACCACATTATTTTGCTTTATCTGAACGAAAAAATACAGGAGCTTTAGAAATAGACCTTGGTTATGAGGTACATTTAGGTAAAAGTTGGTACATTGGTTCAAGCATTATTATGAACTCAGGCTTTAATGCTGAAAGTAGCGAATTAGAAAATTACAGACACAATTATATGGCGGGTATTTCTGGTTTGTTAGGACAAGAAGGTTTTCGGATAAATATGGTAAATTTTAGTTATAAGTTTAGGTGAAAAACGAAAAAAGCTCAATAAGAATAGAACCTTATTGAGCTTTATAGATTAAAATTCTTTGATGTGTATTACTAGTTCTTTCTCTTAAATGCGCCACCATTCGGCTTTGTTCCATTTACTGTAGATTTAGCTTGGTCAACTGTTTTTCTTCCGAAATTGGCAGTTTTATCAGCAGCATTTTTTACAGCATCTCCAGTAGCAGTAGCAGCACCTTTAGCACCATCAACAACTTTAGTCGCAGCACTTTTAGTAGCTTCAGCACCAGCTTTTGCAGCATCTTTTGTTGCATTTGCAGCATTTTTTACGG
This sequence comes from Chitinophagales bacterium, assembly GCA_020629595.1. Classification (GTDB taxonomy): domain Bacteria; phylum Bacteroidota; class Bacteroidia; order Chitinophagales; family UBA2359; genus JAHDDA01. Next base: position 2,736 of record JAHDDA010000112.1, on the reverse strand, counting down.
CATTACCAGTAGCATTTGCAGCATCTTTGGCACCATCAACAACTTTACCTGCAGCATTTTTAGTAGCTTCAGCACCAGCTTTCGCAGCATCTTTTGTTGCATCAATTCCTGCTTTAGCGGCATCGCCAGCTTTATTTGCTGCACCTTTTAAGGCATCACCAGTTGCAGATGCGGCATTTTTAGTTTTTTCAGCAGCTGTATTTGCTGCATCTTTTGCCTCTTGACATCCAATTGTAAGTAAGGCAATAGTAGTTAGTGTTAGTAAAAATTTTTTCATTGTAAAATATAGTTTGGTTACAAATTAAGAATTGGCAAATTTACATAAAATCTTTTTTTATGAAATTGACATTAATCTTTATATGAAAAAAAGATGTAAAATACTTATAAGATTGGTACAATTTTCACTAAATGTTCATTTCTTATATACGATTTTATAATTAAATCTACACCAAAGTTAGGCATTTGTTTTTCTATTAATTCAGAAAGTTCTTTTGGGTGTTCTAACATTTCTTTTTCAAAATATCCGAAACCAATAAATCTATTTTTTTTAATTAATAAAACGGTTTTTTCTTCATTAAAACGCCCTTCAAGTACAACAAAAAAATTATTGTATTTATAATCAAAAGATTCAATAGCTTTTAAAGCCTTTTCGTTGTAATTAGGAAGTTTAAAAGAATTAAGTGTTAATTGATTGTTTCTTTGTTTCTCATCAATAATACAAAATGCAGGGAATAAATTAAATTCTTTAATTTTTTTAGATAACAGTTTTTTTGCAGCTCCTTCGGTTCTATGGTACGAAAGTGCCAAACTACGGTGTTTTATTTTAGTTATTTTAAAACAAATAAACCCTTCTTCATTTTTGTAATGTATTATGCCCCACTGGTATTTATTCCCTGTACGTTTTTTTTGATTATAAATTGGATTGTGCTTTTTTATTTCGTATCGTTCTAAAATCATTGCTAAAAGTTCGCTGCCAGTAAGTTCGTACTTTATGTCAACAACTTCTTTGTACATTGCTTTTCGCCATTCCGAGGCAGGAAAATCTGAAAAATGTTGATATACTCTATCTTGTATATCGTTACTTCTTCCTATATAAATAATTTCATTTTGTTTATTTATAAAGTAGTAAATTCCAGCATTTTCTGGCAGTTTTTGTACTTTTTGAACCAATAGCTGCTGGGGCCAATGTTCTCTATCTTCTTTGTTTAATATTGCCTGAACTAAATTTGTAGTATCTGATTTTAATATTTTGTCGAATAAGTATGTAGTGGCTTTAGCATCTTCAACGGCTCTGTGTTGCCTACCCATTGGAATACTAAGTGCCTCACAAATTTTACCTAACCCATAAGCATTTAAACCTTTAAATAAACGTTTTGAAAGATTTTGTGTACAAATTCTTTTACGTTGAAACTTCTTATCGCATCTTCGCAATTCTTCTCTTAAATAACCATAGTCAAAACGTACATTATGGGCAACAATAACCGTATTAGTGGTTATTTCAATAACTCGGCGGGCAATTTCCGAGAAAGAAGGAGCATTTTTAAGCATATTATTGGTAATACCTGTAAGTTGCGATACATAAGGTGGTACTTCAATGCCAGGGTTTACCAATGAACAAAAGTTGTCGATTACTTTTTTGCCATCAAAAACAAAAATGGCTATTTCAATAATTTTACCTTGTTTATAATTCCCTCCTGTTGTTTCTATATCTACTATTGAATAAAGCAATTGCGTTTAAATAGTGCGTTTTTATAAATCTTGTATTTTCTTTGGATTTCTATTTTCTATTTTGATAAATGAAAACAGATAATTTGAGAAAGATATGGCAAAGATATTTGAAAACTATGATATAACAAGTCTAAATACTTTTGGTCTTGAAACAAGAGCCAAGTTTTTTGTTCAGATTAACGCTTTCAAAGATTTTAAAGGCTTAATTCAAACTAAAATTTATAGAGAAAACAAAAAGTTAGTTTTGGGCGGAGGCAGTAATATCATTTTTGCGAATAATTTTTTTGATGGTCTGCTTATTTTCAATAATATTAAAGGTAAAAGATATTTAAGAACTAATGCCAATAACACTTTATTAGAAGTAGGAGGAGGTGAGAACTGGCATAATTTGGTTTTAAGTACATTGGATAAGAATTGGCAAGGTTTAGAAAATCTATCTTTAATTCCTGGTTCGGTAGGTGCTTCACCAATACAAAATATTGGTGCTTATGGTGTTGAAATTAAAGATATATGCTATTCTGTTGAAGGATGGAATATGCTTACAGCTAAGAAACATTTTTTTAGTAATAGAGCTTGTAACTTTGCTTATAGAAATAGTATTTTTAAACAGGCTTTAAAAGGCAAGTTTTTTATAGCAAAGGTTAGTTTTAGTTTGCATAAAAATAGGGAACTTAATACCGCTTATGGTGCAATTAAAACCAAGTTAGAGCAGTTAAATAAAAAACAATTTACAGCCAAAGATGTAAGTAATGCAGTCATTTCAATTAGAAAATCTAAGTTACCTAATCCCAAAGAAATAGGTAATGTTGGGTCTTTTTTTAAAAATCCTATAATTGATAAAACTCTTTTTGAAACATTGAGGACTAAATACGAAGATGTAAAGTTTTATAATCTTCAAAATGGGAACTTTAAAATTCCGGCTGCCTGGCTAATAGAAAAATGTGGTTTTAAAGGATTAGAGAAGGGAAATGTGGGTATTTACAAGAAACACGCTTTAATAATAGTAAA
>JAHDDA010000111.1:4849-8234 GCA_020629595.1 Chitinophagales bacterium | reverse complement strand
ATCAAAATTCACAATAGTTTAGTGTAGTAATAATGATTTATTGTATCTTGATGCGTTAACAATGCGACTGCCGATGCCATTCACTACAAGAGGATTAAATACTAATACCCTAAAATATTTAACATAGCTTCGGCATTTTGTGCTTCATTAAAAACAAAATCTTCTAATGTTCCATCTTCTTTTTTTCTTATAACAATATGCTTAGGAGCAGGGATTAAACAATGTTTTATGCCTCCAAAACCTGAAATAGATTCTTGATAAGCTCCTGTATGAAAAAAGCCAACATATAAATCTTCATTTTCAGAAATTTCTGGCAAATTAACATCATTTTTATTCATTTCTGAATTATAGTAATCCATTCCATCACAACTTAAACCGCCAATATTCACTCGTTTATAATCTTTATTCCAATTATTTATTGGCAAACAAACAAATTGCTGATTTATTCCATAAATATCTGGTAAAGTTGTCATTAACGAACTGTTAATAATGTACCAAGTCTCTCTATCATTTTGTTGTTTTTCAGCTATAACTTTAAAAATTGTTGCTCCACTTTCTCCAACTGTAAAGTTCCCAAATTCTGTCACTAAATTTGGTACTTCTACCCCAGCCTCTTTACAAAATACTTGAACTTGTTCAACAATTGAATTTATCATATAATCGTAATCGTAATCAAAACCCAATGTATATTGAATTGGTAATCCGCCTCCTAAATTTAACATATCTAATTCTGGGCAAATCTTTTTTAATTCTACATAAACTTCTAAAACTTTTTTTAATTCGTTCCAATAATAAGTTGTGTCCTTAATGCCAGTATTAATAAAAAAATGAAGCATTTTAAGTTTAAAATACTTATTTGTTTGAATTTTTTCTTTATATAATTCTAAAATTCGTTTGTATCTAATTCCTAATCTTGAAGTATAAAATTCAAATCGAGGTTCTTCTTCTGCAGCAATTCGTATTCCCAAATTTATTGAAGTTTGCACATCCGAAAATGCTTCTATTTCCAGTAAATTATCTAATACAACAATAGGATTTAACTGCTCATCATTAAGTAATTGCTTAATTTTTAGAATATACTCTTGTGTTTTAAATCCATTACAAATTAGCATCTTATCTGATGTTAAATTTCCGTTTTCAAACAACTTAATACTTAAATCAATATCAAAACTCGATGATAATTCTAAATGAATGTCATTTTTCAAAGCCTCTTCTAAAACAAAATTAAAATGAGAACTTTTAGTACAATAAGAATAAATATAACGCCCACTATAATTATGTTTTTTTATAGCATTGTTAAAAAGTAACTTAGCCTTTTTAATTTGCTCGCTTATTCTTGGCAGATAAGAAATTTTTAAAGGTGTTCCATATTTTTCAATTAAAGGAACTAAATCTACCTTATTAAACCTTAAAGAGTTTCCATTTAATTCAAAACTAGTTTGTGGAAACTCGTAAGTTTGATCAATTAAATCAAAAAAAGAAGTGTTCACTAATAGCTATTTTTTAAAATGCCGCAAATGTAGTTGTATTTTTGCACCAACAAACTATATATAATGATTTGGTTAGAACAGGAAATAAAAAAATATTCGCAATTAGCAATTAAAGACATTTATAATATTGAAATTGAAACAGAAACAATTGCTATTAATCAAACTCGTAAAGAGTTTGAAGGAGATTATACTATTGTTGTTTTTTCAGTTTTGAAATTTGTAAAAGGAAATCCTGTTGAAATTGGAAATAAAATTGGAGAATATTTAGTTGAAAAATTTGATATGTTCGAGAATTTTAATGTTGTTAAAGGTTTTTTGAATCTTAGCATTACCAATCAAACTTGGTTAACAATCTTCAATTCAATTCAAAAAAATCCAAACTTCGCTTTTGCCAAACCAAATTCAGGAGATAAAATAGTTTTAGAATATTGTGGACCAAACACCAATAAGCCTTTACACCTTGGGCATATTAGAAATATGATGATTGGCTTTTCTACTGCTCAAATTCTAAAAGCCAACGGACATCAAGTTCACAAAGTAAATATTTTAAATGACAGAGGTATTGCTATTTGTAAATCAATGATTGCTTGGCAAAAATTTGGAAATGGAGAAACCCCTGAAAGTTCTGGTTTAAAAGGCGATCATTTTGTAGGAAAATACTATGTAACTTTTGCCAATGAAGTTAAAAAAGAGATAGAAACACTTACAAATAAAGGAATTGACGAAAAAGAGGCGAAAAAACAAGCTCCGCTACAACTTGAAGCACAAGAAATGCTTAGAAAATGGGAAGCTGGCGATGAAGAAGTTTTGAACCTTTGGAAACAAATGAACGCTTGGGTTTATGCAGGATTTGACGAAACCTACAAAAAATTAGGTGTTGATTTTGAAAAAGAATATGCCGAATCTGAATTTTATTTAGCAGGAAAAGACTTAGTTAACGAAGGTTTGAAAGATGGAAAATTTTACCAAAAAGAAGACAATTCAATTTGGGTAGATTTGACAGAAAAAGGCGAAGACCACAAGTTACTCTTGCGTTCAGACGGAACAAGTGTTTATCTTACACAAGATTTAGGTGTTGCCGAAGCAAGATATAAAGACTTTGGGATGAAAAAATCTATTTATGTCGTTGCCGATGAGCAGAATTATCATTTCAAGGTCTTAAAATTAACCTTAGAAGCACTTGAAAAGCCTTATGCAGATGGCATTTTTCATTTAGCATACGGAATGGTTGATTTGCCAAGCGGTAGAATGAAATCTAGAGAAGGTACAACTGTTGATGCTGATGATTTAGTGGCTGAAGTCATTGAAAAAGCAAGAATTTCAACATTGGAATCTGGGAAAATAGATGATTTTTCGGCAGAAGACCAAGCTAAATTGTTTGAAACAATAGGTGTTGGAGCTATTAAGTTTTTTATTCTTTCGGTAAACCCCAAAAAGAAAATGATTTTCAATCCTGAAGAATCTGTTTCTTTAACAGGCTTTACAGCACCAGCCATTCAATACGCCTATACACGTACTTTATCAGTTTTAAATAAATTTGGTGAAGCAATTGATTCTAATTTTGAGTTTAATGAATATACTTTAGTTCCAGAAGAAAAAAATGTAATAAACTTATTGTACCAGTTTAAAAAAGCAGTAAAAGATGCAGGCGAAAACTATGACACTTCAATAATTGCACATCACGCCTATAATTTAAGAACCGCTTACAACAAGTTTTACGACACTTGCAGGGTTTTAGATGAAAATGAACCAGAACAAACAAAATTTAGAGTTCATTTATGTTCAGCAGTTGGCAATCAAATTAAGCAATCACTTAATTTATTAGGAATAAATGCTCCTAAAAGAATGTAGTAATAATCTAAGTTTTTAATTATTAGTGTTTAGTTTTAAGTTTG
>JAHDDA010000111.1:2266-4749 GCA_020629595.1 Chitinophagales bacterium | reverse complement strand
GGAATTGACAAAGGCGATAGAACAGGCACAGGCACTCGTTCGGTGTTTGGTTATCAAATGCGTTTCGATTTACAAAAAGGATTTCCTTTAGTAACTACTAAGAAAGTACATTTAAAATCAATTATTCACGAATTGCTTTGGTTTTTACAAGGCGATACCAATATAAAATATCTTAAAGAAAATGGTGTTAAAATTTGGGATGAATGGGCAGATGAAAATGGAAATTTAGGTCCAGTTTATGGAAAACAATGGAGAAGTTGGCTGACAACGAATGGAGAAAGTATAGATCAAATTTCGCAATTAATTAACAGCTTAAAAAACAATCCAAACAGTAGAAGACATATTGTAACTGCTTGGAATCCAGCAGACATTCCCAATATGAAACTACCACCTTGCCATTGTTTTTTTCAGTTTTATGTTGCCAATAATAAATTGTCTTGCCAACTGTATCAGCGTTCTGCCGATTTATTTTTGGGTGTTCCTTTCAATATTGCTTCTTACGCTTTGTTAACTATGATGATTGCTCAAGTTTGTAATTATGAATTAGGGGAATTTATACATACTTTTGGCGATGCTCATATTTACAACAATCATTTCGAGCAGGTTAAATTACAACTTTCGAGAGAAAGTTATGATTTGCCAACAATGATCATTAACAAAGAAGTGAAAGATATTTTTGGCTTTAAATATGAAGATTTTAGCTTAGAAAATTATAAATATCATCCTAGCATTAAAGCTCCCGTCGCAGTTTAAATTTGAACACTATGAATGATTTTTGGGTATATTTTGAATTAGGTTTAGAACATATTGCTGATATAACAGCTTATGACCACATAGTTTTTTTGATTGCTTTGTGTGCTATATATACTTTACAAGAATGGAAAAAAGTTTTGTTTTTAGTAACAGCTTTTACCATTGGTCATTGCATTACTCTGGTTTTATCGGGCTTAAAAATTGTGAATATTCCACCCGAAATAATCGAATTTTGTATTCCTTTAACTATTTGCTTAACTGCCATTCATAATATTGCTTCTAAATCTTACAGTTCTGGAATGATTGCAAAATACTTTATGGCAATAGCTTTTGGATTTATTCACGGATTAGGGTTTTCCAATTTTTTTAAAAGCCTAATTGGTAAAAATGCAGATATTGTTTTCCCTTTATTTTCCTTTAATATGGGCATTGAAATTGGACAAATAATTATTATTTCCTTCATTCTATTAGCCTCTTGGCTTTCACTAAATATTTTTGGTATGAGCCAGCGTTCGTGGAATGTTTTTGTTTCTGGAATTGCTTTTGGAATTTCTTTAATTTTAATGATGGAAACGAAATTTTGGTAGCGTTTCGCTATATTAATAAATCTCGAATTTATGAAATTTACAAGCCAATTTACCATTCATTAAATGCAATTTTTTTGAAGTTTTAAGTCCAATATGTTTAATAGCATCTAAGTTTCCACTCAAAATCCAAGCTGTATAATTTGTATATTTTTGCTTAAACGTATCGCCAAATTGTTTGTAAAATGCTCTTGAATCTGCTAACCCTAAGCGTTCGTTATAAGGTGGGTTGCCAATTATTGTACCTTGAGGAAATGCTTTTGTTGATTTAAAAAAATCTCGCATATAGGCGTTTACATTTTCCATTAATCCTGCATTTTCAATATTTTCTCTAGTAATCTGAACAGCCTTTTTACTTAAATCGTAGCCAATTATTGGTGGCAAATCTTCTGTTTTAATTGCTTTTCTTGCTTCGATTTTAATATTTCTCCAAAGTTGTTTATCAAAGTCTCTCAATTTTTCAAAACCAAATTTTTCTCTAAAAAAACCCGGTGCAATATTTTGAGCTATTAAACCTGCTTCGGTTACAATTGTTCCAGAACCACACATTGGATCTACCAAAGGAGAATTTTTATCCCAGTTGCTTAAAAGAATCATTCCTGCTGCCAACACTTCACTTAATGGTGCAGCTCCTACCTTTACTTTATAGCCTCTTTTATGCAAACTTCCGCCCGATGTATCTAATGAAAGCGTTAGTCTATCTTTGAAAATATTCAAAACCAAAACAAAATCAGGATTCTTTTTATCAATGTTTGGTCTATTTTCGGTTTGCTTCCTAATTTTATCAACAATAGCATCTTTTACTTTCAAAGAAGCATACAACGAATTAGTAAAATATTCGGAATTTACTGCCGAAACAACCATAAAGGTATATTTGGGATGAATTAACGAAGCCCAATCTAATTTATAGATACTTTTGTAAAGTTCTTTTTCATTTTTTACCGAATCTGAATGAAGTGGCTTTAAAACTCTAATTGCAGTTCGCAAGTGTAAATTTGCCTTATACAACAATTCATTTCCCCCTTCAAAAGCAACAGCTCTATTTTGAACTTCAATATTTTTAGCCCCTATATTTTTCAATTCACTGGCTAAAACATTTTCTAAATTAAACAATGTAGTTGCTATCAATTTCGATTGCGATAATAA
>JAHDDA010000111.1:0-2166 GCA_020629595.1 Chitinophagales bacterium | reverse complement strand
GGTTCAATCAAAATTTCTTTTGGAATAGGAATATATTTAAACTCTGCATTAAAGCCCGCTTCTATTAATAACTGTATGGTTTCTAAAGAACGTGGAAAGTTTTTCCTTGCTAAATCAAAGTATTTCTGATGCTCTGCCCTACTCATTAAAGTATCTCTAAGTACATTGTTTAACTGCGTAATTTCTTCGGTAGAAAAATCAGTTCCCCAAACCGATGATAACTCTGTGTAAGCAATATCCATATTATTTAAACCAAGAATGTGAATTTCAGGTTCGTAAAAATAAACCGTTGGCTTTCCATTCTCTTGAACTACTTCAATTTGAACTTCTTCCCAATCGAAACCATACATTATCGTTCCAGTTCCTAAAGCAGAAGCTTGTTTGTATTTAAAATTTCCTAACAAAAAAATGCCAACTTTTTTATCAAGTGTAACTTTTTCTGAAAGCAAAACTTCTGTAATAATTTGCTTTGAAGATTCTTGCACTACTGCTCTTATGGCATTGGAACGCACATTCCAATCATCGTTTCGCATTTTATCGAGCTGATAGTTATGGTACAATAAGCCTAAACTTATGCCCAAAGCAAAAAAAACGAACCAAAGAAATGCTGATTTCAAAATACCTAGTTTAAAAAAACACCTTCAAAATCTTAGAAAACCAATCTAAGACTTTGAAGGTTTGAAGTTACAAAAATTATTATTAATAAGAATTAGATTTTATAAATCCAACCAAATTTATCTTCTGCTAATCCACGTTTGATATCAACAAAGTGTTTTTTCAAATTAATAGATAGCTCACGTGAATTTGGATCTGGTAATTCAATTTTTTCGTTACGTGTTGAAATTGTTTTAATAGGAATTAAAACTGCTGCAGTTCCAGCACCAAAAGCATCAGATAAACGCCCTTCTTTATGAGCAGTAAATACTTCTTCAACAGAAACATTTCTTTCTTCAACCTTAACTCCTTGATCTTTAAGAATTGTTATAAAACTATCTCTTGTTATTCCTGGTAAAATTGAATCTGATAATGGTGGCGTAACAACAACATCATCAATTACAAAAAACAAGTTCATTGTTCCTGCTTCTTGGAAATATTTATGTTCTTTGGCATCTGTCCACAAAATTTGGTCGTAACCATTTTCTTTTGCCAACGACATTGGATACAATGAAGCGGCATAATTTCCTGCTGTTTTTGCAAAACCTGTTCCTCCTTCGGCAGCTCTAATGTAGGTATCTTCTACATAAACATTTACAGGTTTTGCATAATATGGACCCGAAGGACCTGTCATTATTAACAACTTATAAGTTTGTGCACTTCTAACGCCAATAAAACTATCGTTTCCAAAATAAAGAGGGCGAATGTATAAAGACGAACCTTCTAAAGTTGGAATCCACGCTTGGTCTAATTCAACTAATTTACCTAAATAATACAATAAATCTTGTTCATTGAAATTAGGCATTCCCATTCGGCTTGCACTTTTGTTAAGTCGGCTAAAGTTTGCATCTGGTCTAAAAAATAAAATATCTCCATCTTTACCTCTCTCGGCTTTCATTCCTTCAAAAATACTTTGACCGTAATGTAAAGCTGAACAAGCAGGACTAAGTTTTAACGACTCAAATGGAATAATTTCGGGTTCTTGCCATTCACCATCTTTAAAATCAATACTAAGCATGTGATCAGAAAAGACATGACCAAAAGGAATATTATTAAAATCAACAGAATCTAATCGTGAATTTTCAACCTTTGTAACTTTAAGTTCCTTAACCATAAATTGAATTTTATTAATTTTACTGCAAAAATAAACTTTTTATGACTCCTTTTCAGTTGAAAACCTTAATGAACACTACGATTTTTGATATTATTGATACAGATATTTTACAAATAGCTGAAAATGATATGAATAATACCAATTTGATTATTTTAGTTTACATAAATTCTGAAGAAAAAAGAGAAGCCGCACAACAGTTTTCACAAAACATTATCAAAGCCTTCAAAATAAACACAGAAGAAGTTTTTGTGTATATTCATACTAATTTACCTAATAATTTATCTTCATTTTTAAAAAATGGAGGCAAGGTGCTAAGCTTTGGTTTTAACCTTAATCAAACCAATGTTTTACCAACTTACGATTTTGAAACACTTCAAAATTTACCCAAACATCAAAAA
>JAHDDA010000110.1 GCA_020629595.1 Chitinophagales bacterium | reverse complement strand
AACTAAACAAAAAAGTAAAAACCGAAACCTTATGGGGAATTGCTACTAAGGCAGTTACCTTTCCGTTATTCTTTTTAATAAACATAGTTTTAGCCCGCAAATTAGGAACAGAAATGTGGGGCGAATGGTCGTATTTTTTTTCCTATTTTACAATTTTGTATTTAATGGCTCAATTTGGCAACAGAGCTTCGCAAAAGTATGTTGCCGAATTTAATGGCACACACCAGTTAAAAACAATAATTACTGCTTCGTTTATTATAAGAATAATTAGTGTACTCTTTTTTGCTATGCTTACTGTTGTTGGTGGCTTTTACCTTTCGCCCAATACGCTTTTTGAACGGCTTTTTATTTTAGGTGGAGGCGTAATTTTAATTGGTGGTATTGCCGAATGGCTTAAAGAAATGTTTACAGGTTTGCACCAAGTGAAGTATAATTTTTTAGTTTCGGTAACAGAATTTAGTTTAAAACTAACTTTAGTAATTGTATTGTTAAATTATAATTTCGATCTTTCAAGTATTTTAATTGCTTACTTTATTGCTTTGTTGGTAGCTGTTTTAGCAGGTGGACATTTTATGTTTTGGAAATTTTATTATCCATTAATTAGAAAAAATAAAAATTCAAATAACCTAACTAAATCTGATGTTCAAATAAATAATTTAGGCAATTGGCTACAACAAATATTTACTTACAGCTTACCCTTATTTTTTATAAGCATAGGTTTTATGGTTGCCACCGAAGTTGATACCATTATGTTGGGTTGGCTAAATACTAAAGCCGAAACAGGCTATTATGCTATTGCAAAACAGTTAGTTACAAAATTACCACATATAACTTATGCCTTAGCAATGGGCAGTATGCCAGTATTTGCTAAGTTAAATATCGAAAACAAATTAGAGCTTCAAAAGCTGTTTAAAAAGCTACTTAAAACCAATGGGCTTATTTTTGCACCAATTTGTTTAGGAATGATATCACTTTCGTGGTTTTTTATTCCACTTATTTATGGTGAAGAATATACAGGTGCAGTTTATCCACTAATGATTTTAAGCGTTTATGTTATTGTTTTTACCTTTTCGGTATTTTTCAATCGCTTTTTAGATTTTCAGGGAAAAGCAAAGAAAAGGGCAACGCATTTGGTATTTTCTTTATTACTAAACATAGTTTTAAACTACCTTTTAATTCCTAAATATGGAGCAGTAGGTGCTGCTTTTTCAACAGCAATAGCCTACATTCCTTATTTAATTTTAAATATTATAGAAACTAATAAAATACTGTACCGTCAATAAAACGGAATTTATAACTTATTCAGCATTTAGGAAAAAGCCTTTGATAAATTTTACCTTGTTACTTTTCCCTTTTTCCTAGTCAAAAAATAAGAATTACTAAAAACTAAAATTTATCACTAAAAAATAATAAATGAATATTGCAGTAGTTGGAACAGGCTATGTTGGCTCAGTATCGGGAGCTTGCTTTGCCGAAACAGGAAACGAAGTTATTTGTGTAGATATTGATCAACGAAAAGTTGATATGCTAAATCAAGGTATTCCGCCAATTTACGAACCAGGTTTAGAAGATGTATTAAGAAGAAATTTAGATGCTGGAAGATTAAGTTTTACAACTAACTTAAAAAAAGCCGTTGACCACGCTGAAATTATATTTTTAGCTTTACCAACTCCTCCTGGCGAAGATGGTTCGGCAGATTTAAAATACGTTTTAAAAGTTGCTGAAGATATAAGCCACATTATTTCCGATTATAAGATAATTGTAAATAAAAGCACCGTACCTGTTGGAACTGCTGAAAAAGTAGCCAATGTAATAAAGGCAAATACCGATGTTGAGTTTGATGTAGTTTCTAACCCAGAGTTTTTGCGTGAAGGACAAGCCATTGGCGATTTCCTAAAACCAGATAGAGTAGTTGTTGGTGTTGATTCTGAAAAAGCAGGCGAACAAATGGAACGTTTATATGCGCCTTTTGTACGCCAAGGCAACCCCATTTATGTAATGGATGTTCGTTCGGCTGAGTTAACAAAATATGCCGCAAATTCTTACCTTGCTGCTCGTATTTCTTTTATGAATGAAATTGCAAATATTTGCGAAAAAGTAGGAGCAGATGTAAATAATGTTCGTACAGGAATGGGTAGCGATTCACGTATTGGAAAGCAATTTTTATACGCTGGAGTAGGTTATGGCGGAAGCTGTTTTCCAAAAGATGTAACGGCATTGCACCGTACTTCTCGTCAATATGGTTACGAATTTAATATATTAGATTCGGTAATAAATGTAAATGCCAACCAACGTTTGCTTTTTATTGACAAAGTAAAAAATTACTTTAATGGTGATTTAGCAGGTAAAAAATTTGCTATTTGGGGCTTGGCTTTTAAACCAAATACCGATGATATTAGAGAAGCACCAGCTGTAGATATTATTCGTGCTTTGTTAGATGCAGGTGCAAGCGTTTCGGCTTACGACCCCGAGGCAATGGAAAACGTAAAAGGTATTTTTGGTGATGAAATTACCTTTGTTGAGGCTGGTTATGATACTTTACCAAATGCGGATGCTTTATTAATTGTTACCGAATGGCATATTTTCCGCACACCAGACTTTGGTAAGATGAAAAAGTTAATGAAAGAACCTGTAATTTTTGATGGTCGTAATTTGTATGATTTGAAAAATATGAAAGAACAAGGCTTTTATTACGAAAGTATTGGTAGAGGTATTATTACACAAAAAGAAGGAGAAAAAGTGTAAACTGCTTTCAAGATAAATAAATCTTAAAAAAGACGTAGCATTAATTTGTTACGTCTTTTTTTATGAAATTAGCAAAAAATACGACTGTTAAGATGAAAATTGAATACAATATAAAAGAAGAAAATATACTAAAATATCAATTATTTATTGCTTCAAAATCCAAGCAGTTTCTAAGGCAAAGAAATATACTTAAATGGGCATTTCCATTTATTTGGTTAATACTATCTGTTTATTTCATAATTGTAAAAGATAATATAGTTGTTTCAATCATATTCTTAATATTAGCATCATTTTGGCTATTTTTTGTAACTAAAACACTAGCCAAAAAGCAAAAAAATAAGTATCGTAATTTTGTAAAAGAACAGTTTGGCAATCAGTTTGAAAAAAATCAGATATTAAGTTTGAATGAAAATTATGTGAGTGTTGAAGACGAATTTGGTGAAGAAAAACTTAAAATAGAAGCAATTGAAACACTTATAGATTTGAATGACATTTTTTTAATAGATACAAAAATTGGAAAAGGAGTAATAATTCCCAAAGAAGCTGTAAAGAATATAAATGAATTTAAAAAATATTTTGAAGAACGAAAAGTTAGTTTTTCAGATGAAACTAATTGGATCTGGAAATAACATAATATAGTTAAACCTATATTCAATCTAAAAGAGAAAAATAACCTACTTTACCTTGAAGTAAGTAAGAAGTGTTGGCACTTTTTAAACATTTCTCTATATCTTTCTACTATTTGTAACTTAGAGTTTTAAAATTCGTATTTTACAAAAGTTCCACAAATGAATTATTTGTTGGTATTTATCCATTATTAAACCCCTTTATACCATGAATTACAAAGTTGTTATTATCGATGATGAAGATAATAGTTTAGCCCTATCCGAAATTATGCTGGAACGTTATTGCCCTGATTTTCGGTTGGCTGGAAAAGCAAAAACTATTGATAAGGCTATTGCACTCATAGAAGAACACGAAGCAGATGTGGTTTTGTTGGATATTAATATGACCAATGAAAGTGGTTTTGATTTACTAAAAAAGTATCCACCTTATAATTATGAGGTGGTATTTTTAACAGCCCATGCCGAACACGCCATAAAAGCCTTTAAAACTACTGCTATTGATTATTTGCTAAAACCACTTGCCGCCGATGATTTGATGCGTGCTATGAGTAAAGTAAAAACTCAAAGAAATCTTACAAATACTTACAATAGATATAAAGAACTACATAAAATAATAGAACAAAAAACTATAGAAACTACTACCAATGAGGGGATTAAAAAAGTGCCTTATGCCGTTTTAAGTGGATACAAATTCATTAACGTAGAAGAAATTTTGTATATAGAGGCAGATGCCGAATGTTCTTACACTTACACAACAAAGAACGAAAAAATTTTAATGGGGAAAAATATTGGTCATTATGTAAGTATGCTTTTAGATAATGATAATTTTTTCAAAACCCACCGTTCGTACTTAGTAAACTTAGATTTTGTTGATTCATTTATTACTATCGATGGTTTATTTGTAACTTTAGGCGAAGGAGTTAAAGTTCCTGTTTCAAAAATTAATAAAAAACCACTTTCTGAAAGATTAAACATTTAGCTGTGTTTCCAGCCAATTACATTTTACAAATTTCTAATAAAGCTGTAATTTCTAATTCAGATATTGCTTTTTTTTGGTTTGTTTCGGGTGCTTACACCATTTTTTTTCTTTATGTGCTATTGCGTTTCTTTACACGTAGAGATAAAATTTACCTCATATATAGTGCTTATATTTTTGTGTCGGCTATTTTCTGTTTTAGTCATAACGAAATTTATTTTACCAATTTTTTTAATAGTGCTTATCTTTCTATTCCTGTCAAAAAAATATTTTACCTTTTTTGTTTACCTATTTTAACCGTTTTTTATTTCATTTTTGTTTGGTTTTTTATTAATAAAAAAGATGAAATAGCTTTGGGGTATAAAATATTGAGGTATAATATTATTTATTTTTCTGTACACATTTTGGTTATTGGTTTTTTATTGCTGTTAGGTTTTCCCCGTTTATTCGAAGCTGCTCACATATTTTCAAACACACTTGGTTTATTTATTATTACGCCTATTTTTATTATTGTTTATAAGCATATAAATGCACTTATCATTTTTATTTATATTGGTTCTTTAGTGTTGTTTTTTGGCACTACTCAATTTTCATTTTGCGAATATCTATTTTGTATTACTCCTTTCAATTCTACAAAAGTATTGTCGGTTTGCTGTTTACTAGAAATTTTAATATTTCTTACTGGCTTAGGCTATCGAGAGTATATAACCTACAAAGAATACAACGATGCAAAAGAAAATTATATCTTAAAATTAGAAAAACTGAGTAAAGAACAAACAAAACTTAAATTTGAATTACAAGATAAGCTAGAAGCACAACAAAAGAAAATAAAACAACAACAAGAACAAGAGTTAATTAATCATTTTGAAAAACGACTTAGCGAAACTAAGGTAAATGCTTTACGATCTCAAATGAATCCACACTTTATATTTAATAGCCTGAATACATTAAAACTAATGGTTTTAACGCATAATGTTGATAAAGTAGAAGTGTACTTAACCAAATTTACTTCCTTGTTACGATCTATTTTGGAACATTCAAGAGCAAATAAAGTTAGTTTAGCAGAAGAATTTAGAACCTTAGATTTATACATTTCTTTAGAAACCGAACGCTTTAATCGTCATTTCAAATTTATTAGGAATATTGATGAAAATATTGAATTGAACTCAGTTCATATTCCTCCTTTATTATTTCAACCATTTATTGAAAATGCAATATGGCATGGTTTACGCCCTCTTGCAGAGAACTTTCCCAATCGTTACCCTGAATTGCAGATTAATATAAAAAAGAATAATAAATTATTAATTTGCGAGATTAAAGACAATGGAGTAGGCAGGAAGTTTAGTGATCATATAAAAAAGAAACACAAATCTTTAGCAATTAAAATGATAGATGAAAGAATTAGCCTACTCAATCTTCAAAATCCCAAACACCCCATTGATGTTAATATTACAGATTTAGAAGAAAATAATATTCCACTAGGAACTTCTATTGAATTTACCTTTAGCTTGCCTTCGTAAAATAAGTAAATAAGCTTAAAACCAACTTATAATTAATTGTTTGTTGGCACTTAGTTCTCCAAAATAGTAACATCCTTTTTTATCTGATTAAAACCAGCATCGTTTTGGGCATTTAAGGTTACGGTATAAGTTCCTTTATCGGTATAAGTATGTGTTGGAGCTTCTTCTAAGCTAGAGCCACCATCACCAAAATCCCATTGAAGCGTAACATTTTCGCCAATAGTTGTGCTGGTAAAACTTACATCACAAGGAAAAGTACAATTATTATTTTCAATATTAAAATTAGCAACAGGAGCTGTTAAGGTTTCACCATCATCATCTTTGCCACAAGAAAATAGGCAAAAAGCCAAACTAAAAACCATCAACAATTTAATTCTATTATTCATAAAAAATACTTTTAAGCCTCCAAATATAAAAATCAATTTCCGAACTCAAAAACTAACAAACTCTAAAACGGATAGTTGTATCTTTGAATTTATAATAAACTACAAAAAATGGAATATCGTTGGTTTTACGAACCCGCCGACCAAAATAAAGTTGCTACACTTCAAAAAGCCTTAGGTGTTAGTCATACCTTATGCGAATTACTGGTAAATCGTGGTATTGAAACTTACGACGAAGCAAAACAATATTTTCGTCCATCGCTTGATCATTTACACGACCCATTTTTAATGCAAGATATGGATAAAGCCGTTGCCCGCATTGAAGCGGCTTTAGAAGAAGGCGAAAAACTAATGATTTATGGCGATTATGATGTAGATGGCACAACAGCAGTTTCGCTGGTTTATGGTTTTTTCAAATCGTTTTACTCCGAAATAATGTACTATATTCCCGATAGGTATAAAGAAGGCTATGGCGTTTCTTTTCAGGGAATTGATGTAGCCGAGCAAGAAGGCGTAAAGCTAATTATTGCCTTAGATTGTGGTGTTAAAGCCATTGAAAAAGTAGCTTATGCCAAAGAAAAAGGCATTGATTTTATTATTTGCGATCATCACCGACCAGGCAAAGAATTGCCACCAGCTGTTGCCGTTTTAGATGCTAAAAGAGAAGATTGTACGTATCCTTATGACGAATTATGTGGTTGTGGTGTAGGTTTTAAACTTATTCAGGCATTTTCAAAACGCAATGGTATTCCGTTCGATTATTTAGAAAAACAATTAGATTTATTGGCTGTTAGTATTGGTTCTGATATTGTGCCTATTACGGGCGAAAACAGAACAATGGCTCATTTTGGTTTGAAAAAAATTAACAATAATCCACGCAGAGGTTTGGCAGAGTTAATTGAACTAAGCAAAATGACTGAAAAAGAAATGACCATAACCGATGTGGTTTTTACCATTGGACCACGTATTAATGCCGCAGGTCGTTTGGAAACAGGAAACAAAGCTGTTGATTTATTGCTTTCTGAAACCGATGAAGCTACTGCAAAAGCTGTTGCCATAAACACCAATAATACCGAACGCCAAAGCCTTGATAAACAAATAACCTTAGAGGCTTTAGACTTTATTAAGCAAAACCCTAAGCAAATTGAAAAAAAAACAACCGTTTTACACCAAGCACATTGGCACAAAGGCGTAATTGGCATTGTGGCTTCACGAGTTATGGAAACTTACTACCGACCAACCATTATTTTAACTACTTCTAACGGAAAAATTGCTGGTTCGGCACGTTCTGTAAAAGGTTTCGATATTTACAACGCCCTGCACGAGTGTGCCGATTGTATGTTGCAATTTGGTGGGCATAAATACGCCGCAGGAATGACAATGACCGAAGAACAACTGCCACGATTTATTCAAAAGTTTGAAGAAGTGGTAAGCCGAACCATTGAACCCGAAATGCTTATTCCTGAAATTGTAATTGATGCACCATTGGAAATTCGACAAATTACGCCTAAGTTTTTTAATATAATTGAACAAATGGCACCTTTTGGTCCTCGTAATATGCGACCTGTTTTTTGGAGCAAAGGCGTTGAAGATTCTGGCTGGTCTAAAGTTGTAGGGCAAGACCAAACACATTTAAAAGTACATATTCGTCAAAATGGAAGCCAAGCCATTGGCGGTATTGGTTTTGGTATGGCTGATAAAATTCATATTATTAAAAATGGAAAGTTTGATATTTGCTACCAAATAGATACCAATACTTGGAACGGAAATACATCGCTTCAGTTAAAGGTGAAAGATATAAAAGCTTCGGTGTGAGTTATGAGTGATGAATTTTGATTTTTGAATGATGAGTTAAGTTGGGAAATTATATCTTTGGAAATAAATTAGAGAAGTTTGGGAAATGTTGATTTACCAAGTAGAGACGTAGCACGCTATGTCTAATAATAATAAAAAATCAAAACAAGTGAAAGCAACACCAGAACACCACGAACGCATAAGAACAAT
>JAHDDA010000109.1 GCA_020629595.1 Chitinophagales bacterium | reverse complement strand
AAACTTCTAAATTGTATGGCTTCGGCTATGTGTTCAAAGCTGATGTTTTCTTTGTGGGCTAAATCGGCAATGGTACGAGCAACTTTTAAAATTCTATCATAAGCACGTGCCGAAAGATTGAGTTTTTCCATTGCCGATTTAAGTAATTTAGAACTTGCTCCGTCTATTTGGCAAATTTCTCGCACATATTTAGAAGCCATTTGGGCATTGCAATGTATGTTTTTATTTTCTTTAAAGCGTTCTTGTTGCACTTTTCGGGCTTCTTCTACTCGTTCTCTAATACTTGTGCTTGGCTCGGCTTTTTCTTGCATTGATAGTTGCTCGAAAGAAACAGGCGTTACTTCAACGTGCAAATCAATTCTATCTAATAAAGGACCTGAAATTTTATTCAAATATTTATGCACTACGCCTGGTGCACAAACACATTCTTTTTCTGGGTGATTGTAAAAACCGCAAGGACAAGGATTCATACTAGAAATAAGCATAAAACTTGCTGGATAATTTACGGTAAATTTTGCCCTTGAAATGGTAATTTGGCGTTCTTCCATTGGTTGCCTAAGCACTTCTAAAACCGAACGCTTAAACTCTGGCAATTCATCTAAAAAAAGTACGCCATTGTGTGCCAAAGATATTTCGCCTGGTTGCGGAACTGCACCGCCACCTACCAATGCCACATCGGAAACAGTATGGTGTGGATTGCGAAACGGGCGAGCCGCAATAAGTGATGTATTAGCTGGTAGTTGCCCAGAAACGGAATGAATTTTTGTAGTTTCGAGTGCTTCAAACAAATCTAAAGGCGGTAAAATTGTGGGCAGGCGTTTTGCCAGCATTGTTTTGCCTGCTCCTGGTGGTCCAACTAAAATAACATTATGCCCACCAGCGGCGGCAATTTCTAAGGCACGTTTTATATTTTTTTGTCCTTTTACATCTGAAAAACAAAGGTCAGAATTTTCCAAATTGTCTTTAAATAATTCACGAGTATCATATTCGGTGGCTCTTATTTTTTTATCGCCATTAAAAAAATCAACTAATTCTGAAATATGATTAATGCCATAAACTTTCAAATCGTTTACAATGGCGGCTTCTTTAGCATTTTCTTTTGGCAAAATAAAGCCTTTAAATCCTTCTTTTCTTGCTTGAATGGCAATGGGTAAAGCTCCTTTTATGGGGTTCAATTTTCCATCGAGTGATAATTCGCCCATAATAATATAATCGCTAATATTTTCACGTGGAATTTGATCTGAACCAGCTAAAATGGCGGCAGCAATAGTTAAATCATAAGCAGAACCTTCTTTACGAATATCGGCAGGTGCCATATTTACCACAATTTTTTTGCGTGGCATTCGCAAATCATTCACTTTTAATGCCGATTCAATGCGTTCATAACCTTCCCGAACGGCATTATCTGGCAAACCCACCAATACATATTTTACGCCTTTGCTTATGCTTACTTCTACTCTTATGGTTGTAGAATCGACACCAAAAACGGCTCCTGCATAGGTTTTTACCAAACTAACGGGATCGGCTGTATTCATTATTTTTGTTTTTAATTGAAATGATTATGCAAGTTACAAACTTACTTGATAAATGTAAATAATTCTATTTTATTTTATGCATTATCTGTATCAACCATTGCTATTTAATCTATGCCCTACTTCAATTTGTTGATCTAACCAATTGAAAATATTTAATCTTTCCAAGGCTTCAATTTCGGTAGGTTGTTCACTCATTTCTATAAAAGTTTTTTTATAATTTTTCAAAATCTCTTTCTCTGCTTTAATATCAACTTCTTTTAATAGTTTATTGAGCATTTCAATGAGTGTTTTTTCAAAATCGAAAAAGTAATTTCTTCTTTGTAACTTTAGCTTAACATTAGTTAATTGGTATTTTAAAAATTCAAAGTGTTTATTTTCATATTCAATTAATAAATTTAGTAAATTGGTAAAAGCGAAAATATCGTTTCTAATTTTTAAATTTTCTCTATTTAATAATTCACTTAAAATGGTTTGGGCTTTGGTTTTTAAGTTGTTGCACCAATAAGTATAAGCAATCTCATATTTATAATTAATAAAATGAAAATCTGATATTTTTTTGCGTTTTAAATCTAGTAACTCATTAAAATCTTTAGCATATTTTAAAGCCCTAGCATATTCTTTATTAAACAAGTAAAAGTTTATACGATAGGCAAATTCACAATCTAATATTCGGCGTTCATATTGTAAAGCTGATTTTTGCTTTCCTTTAAACTGATTTAAAAAATTGGTATATTCGTTTATGTAAAATTGAATAACTGAAAAGTCTTTCTTGGTACGTACTAAACCCCAAATTAGGTTTCGATAAGTAATTATTTTAGTAAATGGTTCTGTATCTAAAATTCTGGGGTGTTCAGAAAACAACTTGTATAAATTTTTATAACTTTCAACAAAAAGTGGGTAATTTTTTAGCCCTAAAAAACAAGATGCTTTTGCATGAAAGTAAAAAACTTGTGTTCTTACACTTAATATTTCGGAATTTGTAGCAAGCAAGGAAGAATTAGCAATTTGTTTTATTTGTTCTAAATCTTCTTTTTTTCTTACGCTACTTTTCAAAATGAGTTTATCAATTTTTTTTACAAGGCTTTCAAACTGAAAATAATATTTTAAATCATCACAAAGAGCAGGTACATCAACAAAACTGTTATTAGCATTTTTATCATCTCTGTAAATTTCTATATTAGAAAGTCTGTTGTTATGCCATTGCCCTAGCCTAATTTTATTTACCAATGCTTCTGATTCATTGGCAAGTTTTATTGCCTTGTCTAACTGCACACTTGCAATGTGCATCAATCCTCTATTTTTTAAAATTCTATAATTGGTTTCCAAAGCCAAAATTTTATCCATAACCGTAGTTTCTTCATAAAAAAGCCTAAGTGCTTTTAATATAGTATTGAATAGTTGGTTTTTGAAAACAGGAAAATGTGCTACAAAATTTTCGTTTGATAATTGCTTTTTAATTGCCTTTTCATCATAGTTTTTTTGTTTCAAAATTGCCTCAACAACTTTCAAATAGTGTTGCCCTTTTTGCTCTATACTTTGCATAAATTGCTTGAAAAAATAAAGCTCACTTTTAGTTAATGAATGGATTAAATCGAATAGATGGTTTTGTCTTTTCATATTAATAATTAAAAAAATAAATGCCTGATAATCAACAAATTGAGGTTTTAAATTGCAACTTTCAATATAATAAAGGTGTAAAAATGTAATTCTTTTCAAAAAAACAAACATCTACTTTTGTTTATAGGTATTAAAGAGCAATTCCTACGTGAACAAAAGTAAAAACTAATCACATAATTAAAAATAATAAAAATTCGATTATGAAAAAAACTTTTCTACTAATTGCTTGCTTGTGTTTTGGTTTTCAAATGCAAGCACAAACAGTAATCTTCTCAGAAGATTTTACAGATTTTGAAACTTGTGATGCAGCCGAAATTGCTGGTCCTTGTGATGATGCAGACCCAACTCTTTGTGAAACTTATATGCCCAATGCTGGCGATGGTTGGTATCTGTCAGTTCAAGGAGATGTAACAACTTTAACAGCTGCTGGCGACAATGCCGAAACACAAGCGTCTGGAGTTTTAGAATTTCAAGATGCAGAAGCAATTTTATGTTTCAATTCTCCAGTATTAACCATAGGTGGTGCTACAACAATTTCTATTTCAGTAGATGTAGTTGAAAGTGGCGATATTGAGGCAGAAGATTATGTAGATGTAAACTTAATTGCAGATGGTGTTTCTTCAACGCTTACTGGAGGTGATTTTAGTGATGGTGTTCATACATTAGTAGGTGATTTACCCGATGATGGAGATTGGTCAACTTCAGCCTTAATTCCAACAACAGTGACAGGTTCTGCTGCTGCAAGTTCAACTTTCCAATTACAAATTTGCGTATTAAACAATGCTGGTTCAGAGCAAGTTTCTATTGATAATGTTTCTATTACTGATGATAATAGCCTTTCGGCAGTTTACAACGCACCAGAACCTTGTGGTGAGCCAGTAGCCGATCCTTGTGCTGATGCAGGAGGAGATGCTGATGCTGACGGAGTTTGTGCTGATATTGATTGTGATGATAATGACGATACAATTGGAGAAATTGCTGACGGAACTGCTTGTGATGATGAAAATGTTGATACTGAAAACGATGTATATACCAATTGTGTTTGTGCAGGAACGCCAATTGTAGTGGTTGAGCCAACTTGTACCGATGGAATGATGAACGGCGATGAAACTGGCGTTGATTGCGGTGGTTCTTGTGAGCCTTGTGAAACTGAGCCAACACCAACTTGTACTGATGGAATGATGAATGGTGACGAAACTGGAGTTGATTGTGGCGGTTCTTGTGAGCCTTGTGAAACACCTCCGCCAGCCGAAGATGTACCAACTATGGGCGAATGGGGATTAATTATTTTAGCTCTTTTAACCCTTAATTTCACAATGTTATATTCATTAGTGGGTCAAACGCAACTAGCAAATGGTAGCAATGTTCGTTTCAATTGGAAAAATGCAAGTGCTTATCCATTCAATAAAGAAGTGTTTATGCACGCTTGTATGCTTACGGTTGTTTTACTTGGCTTTATTTCGGTTTACGCCTTAACATTCTACGGTTTCTTTACAGTAGTTGATATACTTGGTTGCACAATTGTAGCCCCAATTTTTGCATACTTAGTTCACTTAATTGTTTTAGCTAATAACAAGTAAGCTAACTTAGTTTTCATTGATGAATCAGAAGCCTCTGCACAACTTATGTGCAGGGGCTTTTTATTTTTTCTAAATATGAAGCAAAATTTTTAATTTCCTAGTATTTAATGTGTTGATTTACAATATTTTAAGTAGCTCGTTTGTGAAAAATGAAATAATTTTTACAAAAAATGTAATTTATAAAACCCAACTAACTAATTACATTTGATTTCATAATACACTTATAACATTTTAACTCAATTTCTTAATTTTACAAAATGATTATATTATGAAAAATATCAAAGTTTTATTAGCATTAATAATGTGCCTAACGTTATCTATTGATGCATCAGCACAGTTTAATAAAAATTTTAAATTAGGCAAAAAAAACTCGTCTAATAAGGGTACTTCTTCTCCCTTTGACTTCAAATCTTACCTTTATGAAAAATACGAAATAGCCCAACGTCTTTATAGTAGCGAAAGTGTTTATAGAGCACCTAAAGGAGCTGATTATTTACAAAGTGCCCAAGATTATAACAGAGAAGAAGTACAAAAAAAACTGAAAAGAGCAAAGTTAATACCTAACAATTCTAGTTCTACCAAAATGCACATTCGAACTTTAGAAGATTTTCATAAAAATTATGACCAATTTGTTAATGAAGTGCTAACTGGAAAAATTAATGAGCTAATAGAAAAAGCGTATTCGTATAAAACATCGAATGTTGGCTTGGGACTAAATTTTGCTCAAGAAGCCAAAGACTTTACAGATGGCATTAAACTTATATCGCCAAACCATTCTAAAATAAGTGAATTAAGTAATGCTTCTGAAAAAGTATTAACAGCATTAGGTGGAAGTGCCAGTAATAATACTAGTGCTTTTCATAAGGAAAACCTGAATGAAATTGTTTGGTCTAATAAACCACTATCAATTGGTAGTGAATCAACTAGCGATATTAAAAATTCTTTTGAAACAGGAGAAACTATTTATGGAACAGCATACTTAGGCAGAAGTGTTCGTGCAGCAAATGGAAAAGATTCTAGATTAGATATACGTTTACGCATTGATGATAAACAAATGACTAATAGATATGAATGCCACTTACAATTAGAAAATGACGAGTTTGATAATAACTATGTACAATTTGTATTAGTGCCTAATCCGTCTTCTTATAATGCTAGTTCAGATATTAAAAAAGGAAATTATACTACACAACGATTTAATGAAGAATTATCTCGCATTTCGCCACGCAAACATAAAGTTGAAATTACCTTATTGTTTGATGTAGATAAAGCAAGTGAAGTAAAAGGAAACTTCAATATAGATTTAAGTGGAGATCAAACTTTTTATGAAAAAATAGCCAATAAAATATCTGATAGTAGATTTGCTGATATTCAATTGCCAACGGCTCGTATGAATGATGGTAACCTTGAACAAGCAATGGTAAAATCTGTTAATAATCAGGGACGAAAAGAAACTTTTACTAATGCAATAATTACTAACCAAAATTGGACTAATATTACAGAAGGTGGAGCTTTAGTAGCAAGAAAAATTGACGGAGCTTGTGTAGGTAAAAATTCAAAGGGAGAATGTGTTTATCAGATTTTTAGCTTTAGACAAAACTATAATGGAAATGGTTTTGGAGAAACCTATCAACATAGTTCAGAAGAAGTACAAAAAATACCTTGTGCTAACGTAAAATAGATAATTGGTTATAATAAAAATATTGCAAAAGTTCTTGTAAAAAATGTTTTGTAAGGGCTTTTTTTGCTTATAAACATTTGTTAAAACTGTTTTATAAGTTGCTATATACAACATAAATTATATTGCCAAACTGCGAAAATTAATATGTTTTTTTACACATTTGTAAAAAAGTGTAAATTGAAAGTTTATAGTTTTAATAAAGAAAAATACAATAATGGGCTATTAATTGAGGCAGGAAAAATTGAAGAATTACCTTTTTTTGATTTTAGTGATAATTTACATTGTTCTGATTTTTTTGTAGTATTAATTTTCTCTAAAATAAAAGGAAATATAATTTTAGATACTCAAAAAATAGATATTCAAAATGAACAGCTTTTATTTATAAGCCCTTATCAAAAACGTCAATGGACTTTAAAAAGCAGTGATGTTTTTGGGTATTATCTGGTTTTTGAAAAAGAGTTTTTAAACACTTTCTTTGCAGATAAGTTTTTTGTTTATAGGTTACAATATTTTTTTAATCCTAATATAAAGTGTACACTAAAATATAAAAGTGGAGAGTTTTCTTCTAACGAAAATTTTTTTCAAGAAATAATGAAAGAAATTATTCGCCCTAAAAAAGATAGTGAACACTTATTAAGATCTATACTGTATTATATACTAACAAAGTTAAATAGAGATTTCTGTCAATTCCATAATATTGATTTGGATGCTCAATTCAATCAAACCTTAATTGAGTTTAAAAAGAAGCTAGAGGAAAACTACAACAAATATCATAAAGTAAAAGATTATGCAGAAATGTTAAACATTACTGGAGTAACTTTAAATAAGTTGACAAAAAAGTATTATAACATTTCTGCAAGAGATATTATAAAAGAGAAAATAGTAAACGAAATTAAGAGTAAATTGCTCTATACAAATAAAACGGTTTCCGAAATTGCTTATGATTTAAACTTCAATGAATTGCATCACTTAACAAGGCTTTTTAAAAAACATACAGGAATAACTCCCAAAAACTTCAGAGAAAATCATTAAATGGTTGATAATTTGCACTTTTTGGTAGTTACATCACTTTTCATTTAATAGAAATTTGTTAATTGTTAAAACAAATTCTTTTGATGATGATGAAATTTAATTCTTTACTTTTTACATTGTTACTGCTATTTACCGTAAGTGTTTCGGCACAGCAAGTAATAGAAGTAACAAGATTTAACCTGAATGCAGGTGTTGATGTTGCTACATTCCAAGACCGAGATGCAGAAATTGAAGCTGACTTTGCCAGCCAACAACCTGGCTTTTTAAAGCGAGAAACAGGTGTTGACCAAGATGGAAGATATGTTGTAATGGTATTTTGGGAATCTTTAGCTAATGCCGATGCTTCAATTGCGGCATTTGGAGCCGACCCAACAGTAGGCGATTACTTTGGAATGATTGATACAAACACATTCACAGCCGAAAGATTTGAAGCACTTGAGCCATTAGACTTAAATTTTGAATTAGAAATTAACAATGTAATAGAAATTACAACATTTGATATCAATGCAGGCGTTGATGCACAAGCTTTTGAAGACCGAGATGCAGAAATTGATGCAGATTTTGCAAGCCAACAGCCTGGTTATATCAAAAGAATGAGTGGAGCAAATGTAGATGCAGCAGGAAATTATGCAGTAATTGTATTTTGGGAAGCGTTAGCTGATGCAGATGCTTCAATTGCAGCTTTTCAAGTTAATCCAACAGTAGGTGATTACTTTGCAATGATAGATGTGAACACTTTTGCTGCGAATAGATATACTGTATTTAATGATATCTCAAATTCAACTGGACAAGTAATAGAAGTAACAAGATTTAACCTGAATGCAGGTGTTGATGTTGCTACAT
>JAHDDA010000108.1:4811-8355 GCA_020629595.1 Chitinophagales bacterium | reverse complement strand
ACTTTTAACAAAAACGTTATACTTTTTAGTATAAGGTTACAAGGGGTTAAGGGAATGTTGGGTTTTACCCTTCATTCCCTATTTTTTAGAAAATTATGGCAGAAGATATTTTTTTTGATAGTGATTTAACTAAAGCTGAAAAATACGAAATGGTATTTAATCAAAGCAAAGCATTAGTTTCCGATGAAACCAATGAAATTGCCAATTTAGCCAATATTTCTTCACTACTTAAACAAGCATTTAATTTTTATTGGGTTGGTTTTTATCGTGTATTAGAAAATCAATTAATTCTTGGTCCTTTTCAAGGAACTTTAGCTTGTACAAGAATTGCTTTTGATAAAGGTGTTTGTGGAGCTTGTTATTCCCAAAAAGAAACAATTATAGTTCCAGATGTAGAAAAATTTCCAGGGCATATAGCTTGTAGTGCTTTTTCAAAATCTGAAATAGTTGTTCCAGTTTTAAAAAATGAAGAAGTACATTTAGTTTTAGATGTAGATTCTGATGTGTTAAATGATTTTGATGAAACTGATAAAGTTTGGTTGGAGAAAATTTGTAGATTATTAGAGAGTTAAAATAATTAGTGAAAAAGTTTCGTTTTAAAACTAATGAAACACTTGTTACTATTATTTACTTTTTCTATACTTCTATTTGCTTGTAATTCAGCACCTAAAGTTGATTTACCATTTTCTTATTACCAAAATAGGTTTGAAGAAAAAACTATAGAAGAAAATAGATTAATAAAAGTGCATCAAGTTTCCGACTCAACCTTTCGATTTTGTTATTTAAATGATTGCTTTGAAGATTCATTACACAATAATCTTCATGTTTCGGTATTTAGTTTAATGGATAAAATCGAAGATTCCAATTTATATGATAGATTAAGGTTTCAATTTTTTTTAGATAAAGATTTACCTTTTGAAACTTTCTATAATCTTACCAATCAAGTTAGGATGATAAGAGGAAGTATGAGCTTTGTAAACTCAAATAGTCGAATTTTTATTTATTCAGCATATAATGAAGAAAATGATAAATTTAAAATAGATGAATCTGTAAAATTAAGAGAATATAAGCGTAAATCAGGATTACCTAAGTTTCCTCCGCCGTTGCCACCACCGCCATTATTATGTCCTGATTTTGATAGAGCTTTTGAAATGCTTAAAGTTGACAACCAATTTGAATTTCAAGATTGGAAACAAAATACTATTAGTTTTCTTGGTAAATGCTTAGGTGAGGAACAACCTAATAGAAGATATGTTACTGTTGATTGGTTTTCTATTGCCAATACTTATGGAGAGTTTATAGAAGCTTACACTTGGCTTTATAATGAATATGATAAACTAAGAGAAGCATATGAAAAAAAGGGATATACAAGAAAAGAAGCACGTAAAAGATATCCTTTTAAAATAACTCCTTTACATGCTTATGAATATGAAAATTATGAATTCTATTAATATTAGAAAACACAACCTTTACTTATCACTAAAGATCCTTCTTATGGTAAGCCACCAAGTTTTGTACTGGTTGTTTAACAATTTCCCCAACATTCAAATGATGAATTTTAGCTTCGTGTTTTAATAAATCTTGAAAGTAATAAGCAATAGAACCAACAAAATGAACTGGAACTTCTTTATAGTTTTTAAATTTCCATACGTGAATTGTAATAAATTCAGAAAATCCTTTGTACATAAATTTTCGAACCCAGTCATCATCTCTTGCATCTGATAAAAAACGCATAAATGAAGCTAAATAAACATTAGCATGAGGTTTCATATAAACATTTTCAAAAATTTCTTGCTTTTTTAAGTTGAACCTATCTTCAAATGCCTTGTGTAAATGAGAGGGCAATTCTTTATATAAAAACAAACGCAATAATTGACGACCAAAATAAGAACCGCTTCCTTCATCACCTAAAATATAGCCCAATGCTGGAACTGCTTCATAAATTTCTTTACCATCAAAATAACAAGAATTTGAACCAGTCCCTAATATACAAGAAATACCAGCATTTTCGGGAGTTGTAGCATAAACCGCACCTGCTAAGTCATGGTCAACAAAGATTTGTGCATTTACAAAAATTTTAGAAAGTCCATTTTTTACTATTTCTTTAAATTCTATGCTTGAACAACCAGCACCATAAAAAAATATTTTTTCAATTTTTTCTGAGAGCTTAACTAATTGTTCACTTTCATTAACTTTTCCAGCAATAAAATCGGCAGAATGAAAAAAAGGATTAAAGCCCATTGTACTAATCTTATCAGATTGAAAACCTTCTTTGTTTACTGCAATCCAATCACATTTTGTTGAACCACTATCTGCTACTAATATCATTTCTATTAAATTAAGAATTAACTATAAAAATTAAGACCTTTCACTTATAAAAGTAAAAGGCTAAAATAATGTAAAGCACAAAAGTAAATAAACTTATATTGCTAAAATTTGAGCAATTCTTAAAAGTTCATCATTAAATTTTCTTGTGGCTTCAATTGCTTCCGAAAATGGTGTAATAATTAATTTACCACCTCTATCACCAACCATCGCATTATGTTTTCCTTCTAAGAGTGCTTCAACAGCCCACACTCCAAGTTTACTAGCCAACATTCTATCAAAACAACTAGGGCTACCTCCTCGTTGCACGTGTCCAAGTGTTGTAACTTTTGCTTGGTATCTACTATCTTTTTGCATTACTTTATAGGCAATTTCAGCGGCTGTACCATTAGGGTTTCCTTCAGCAACAATTACAATACTCGAAGTTTTTGCATTATTAGAACCATCTTCTAAAACTTGCATCAGCTCATCCATAGTCATAAGTTCTTCTGGTACTAAAGCAGCTTCAGCACCACCAGCAATTGCAGTTCTTAAGGCAATAAAACCAGTATCTCGTCCCATTACTTCAATGAAAAACAAACGGCTATGAGAAGAGGCGGTGTCTTTTATGGCATCGGTAGCACGTAAGGCTGTATTAGTTGCAGTATCATAGCCAAGTGTAAAGTCAGTTCCAATTAAATCGTTATCAATTGTTCCAGGAATACCAATTATTGGAAATTCAAATTCTTCAAAAAATATTTTAGCTCCAGTAAAAGTACCATCTCCACCAATAGCAACTAATGCATCTATTTTGGCAGCTTGTAAATTACTAAATGCTTTTTGTCTTCCAATTTCGGTTCTAAAATCATTACTTCTTGCCGATTTTAAAATAGTGCCACCACGCTGTATAATATTAGAAACTGAACGTGCATTCATTGGTAGAAAGTCACTTTCTATAATTCCTTGATAGCCTCTTTTTATACCAACCATTTCTTTTCCGTAGAAAATGCCACTTCTTATAACAGCTCTTATTGCTGCATTCATACCAGGAGCATCACCTCCAGAGGTAAAAACACCTATTTTTTTAATTTTTGATGTAGAAATACCTGATTTTTTCAATGCTTCCATTTAAAAAATTTTAAGCGAATTTAAGTAATTTTCAATCAATATTGAATTTTAATTGCAATGAATTAATTTTTGTATGATTTTTGTTGAAAATATTTAAATAATTGTAAACTTA
>JAHDDA010000108.1:0-4711 GCA_020629595.1 Chitinophagales bacterium | reverse complement strand
ATTGTTTTTTCTATAGGAGTAATATATCTTATCTCAGCTTTTTTAATTCCATTTTATAAAAAAGGAAATAGAATCATATCTGTATTGCTTTGGATATGTTTTTTTAACCTATTGTTCTTGTCTTTTTGTTATATGAAAGATAAATCTTTTGCAGTTGGACAATTTTGGGAATATACTATTCAGTTTATGTCTCCAATTTTGCTTTTGTTTTGGGTAGAAAAAAAAATATCGAAAGAAAGTTGGCTCTTAACGGCTAAACTTTGTATTGCTTTATCTTTCACTTGTCATGGCTTGTATGCTGTTGGTTTTTATCCAGTTCCGGGTAATTTTATTGATATGACAATCTCAATATTAGGTCTAACACAATCTCAAACCTACATATATTTATTTATAGCAGGAATACTTGATTTTGTTATTGCATTCGGCATATTTGCTCCAAACAAAAAAATTGTTAAATCTCTTTTGTTGTATGCTACTTTTTGGGGGCTTGCAACTACTTTAGCAAGAATATTCGCTTATGTATCTTTTTCAAATTTTAACGATACTTTTTGGCAGTGGGCGCCGCACGCTTTATATAGATTTCCACATGGATTGTTACCTCTTGTTTCTATATTAGTGTTACTTCAATTAGAAAAAAGAAACCCAAAATCAAGTAAAACTTCACTTAAAACAGCCAATAAGTAGTAATTTTGTGTTATGCTTAAAACAGAAAATAGTCAATTACAAGAACAAATAAACAAAGGTTTGGTGTTACCTGTAATGGAGCATTTCTATACTATTCAAGGCGAAGGACATCATTCTGGCAAAGCGGCATATTTTGTTCGATTAGCAGGATGTGATGTTGGTTGCGTTTGGTGTGATGTAAAGGAATCTTGGTATTCAGAAGGTTATCCTGTTTTATCTGTTGATCAAATTGTAACTGAAGCACAAAAATTTCCTTCTAAAATAGTTGTAATTACTGGTGGTGAACCTTGGATGTATAATCTCAATAATTTAACAGCAGCTTTAATCAAAAATGGTTTTAAAACACATTTAGAAACTTCTGCAGCCCATTCTCCTTCAGGCTATTGGGATTGGATTACAGTTTCGCCTAAAAAATTTAAAAAACCATTAGCTAACTCAATTATTAGAGCATACGAATTAAAAATAGTAGTTTACAATAAAACAGATTTAAAGTGGGCTGAAGAACACGCTGCTTTAGTGAATGAAGATTGCTTGTTATATTTACAACCCGAATGGAGCAAACAAGAACAAATGTTACCTTTAATTATTGATTATGTTAAACAAAATCCAAAATGGAACATTAGTTTGCAAACACATAAGTTTATGGATATCCCATAAATTTGTATAATATGTAAAGTTGATATTTATGAACAAAAGAACATTTCTTAAAACTGGATTAATTGCAGGAGCAGGTGCATTAAGTACAACAAGTGCTTGGGCTGAAAGCGAATATGGAATTTATACTGCTGGAACAGTAGATAAAAATGGTGAATATATATTACCCAAATTAGATTATAATTATAACGAATTAGAACCTTATATTGATGCTAAAACTATGGAGTTGCACCATAGTAAGCACCATGCGGGATATGTTAAAGGTTTAAATAAAGCCACAAAAAAAGTACAAGAGTGTATAGATACAGGTGAGTATGGCTTAATAAAACACTGGGAAAGAGAATTAGCATTTCATGGTTCGGGGCATTTTTTACATACCATATTTTGGAAAGTAATGAGTCCAGAACAAGGTAAGCGTTCTAGATTACTTGAAAAGCACATTAAAAAAGATTTTGGTGGGTTCGATAAGTTTAAGCAATATTTTAAAATGGCTTCTAAGAAAGTAGAAGGATCTGGATGGGGCATTTTAGCCTACCAACCACACGCCGATAAACTAGTAATTTTACAAGCCGAAAAGCACCATAACTTAACTCAATGGGTAAGTATTCCAATTTTGTGCATTGATGTTTGGGAACATGCTTATTACTTAAATTATCAAAATAATAGAGGAGCTTATATTGATAATTTCTTTGAAGTAATTAATTGGGAAGAGGTTTCTAACCGTTTAGATGCTGTAAAATCATAAAATCTTATATTTTTGCAAATTATTTTAATTCATTAATAAATTTAAAAACTTTTACAATGGGAAAAGGAGATAAAAGATCAAAAAAAGGAAAAATTAATCGTGGATCATTTGGAAATTCACGTCCAAAGAAATCTAAAGCATCTAAAAAAGAAGCATAGAATTATCGTTTGTATAGACGTAGCATTGCTACGTCTTAATTATTTTTAATATGGAAAAAATAATTAAGACAGAAGAAGAATGGAAAGCCATACTTACACCCTTACAATTTAAGGTTTTACGCCAAAAAGGAACAGAGTATGCTTTTACAGGCGAGTATGATAAGCATTTCGCAAGTGGTACTTATGTTTGTGCTGGTTGCGAAAATGTATTATTTACTTCAGAAGAAAAATATAACTCGGGCTGTGGGTGGCCCGCTTTTTCCGAAGCAGTTGATAATGTTGCTGTTGAAAAACACCTAGATAAATCGCATGGAATGATAAGAACAGAAGTTACTTGTGCCAAATGCGATGGACATTTAGGGCATGTTTTTAACGATGGACCAATTAATAAAGGAGGCTTTAGATATTGCATAAACTCAATAGCCTTAAAGTTCATTCCAAATGACAATTATTAGTAAAAACGTAGCAATGCTGCGTTTTTTGTTTTTATATAAATTTATCCCACTTTCAACCCATTTTCCACCTTGCGTTCTGCCGCCAATAACACAACGCCACGTTCATCACCAACAATTCCTGTTACCAAACATTCCGACATAAAATTGGCAATTTGCTTTTTAGGAAAATTAATAACGGCAATGATTTGCTTGTTCAATAAATCTTCTTTGGAGTACAAATCGGTAATTTGAGCCGATGATTTTTTAATTCCTTCATTTCCAAAATCAATAGTAAGTTGGTAAGCTGGTTTTCTTGCTTTAGGAAAATCATTTACTTCTATAATTGTACCTATTCTAAGGTCAATTTTCTCAAAATCATTCCACGAAATCAAATCTTTCATTGTTTGTTGTGTTTTTATCTCATTTAAATTTTCATTTTCCATTGAAAATTATAATCTTTACAAAGAAACAGAAAAATTAATATTTATGGAGTTTTCTCAAATAGACCTGATAATATTTTTCATATACATTGGATTAATGATGCTTTTTGGATTATATATTTCCAATAGAGAAAAAACAGAAGATGCTAAAGACTACTTTTTAGCTGATAAAGCCTTGCCTTGGTGGGCGGTTGGTGGCTCTTTAATTGCTTCTAATATTTCTGCCGAACAAATGATTGGAATGGCAGGTTCTGGTTTTACCTTAGGTTTTGCTATTTCTACTTATGAGTTAATGGCAGCCGCCACACTTTTAGTGGTTGCTAAGTTTTTATTACCAGTTTACCTCAAAAATAATATTTACACAATGCCCCAATTTATTGAACAACGTTTCGATGGACGGGTTAGGGTAGGCTTGGCTATTTTTTGGGTTTTACTCTTTGTTTTTGTCAATATTACTTCGCTTTTCTACCTTGGTGGATTGGCTATAGCTAAACTTTTTGGAATAAACTTTATGCTTGCAATTATTGGATTAGCTATTTATTCTGCAACTTTCTCTGTTTTTGGGGGCTTAAAAGCAGTTGTTTGGACCGATGTAGTACAGGTTGTAGTGCTTATTGTAGGTGGAACATTGGCCTCTGTTGCTATATTAAATGTAATTGGAAGTGGAGAAGGTGTAATAACTGGTTTATCTGCTTTAGTTGAAAAGGCACCAGAAAAGTTCAATATGATTTTTACGCCAGAAGATACTTATACAACCTTGAGTGGTGAAACAAAACATCCTTATATGGATTTACCTGGTTTGAGTGTATTAATTGGTGGAATGTGGATTGCCAATTTGTATTATTGGGGTTTTAACCAGTACATCATTCAACGTGCTTTAGCGGCAAAAGGTATTCGTGAAGCACAAAAAGGAGTTGCATTTGCTGCTTTAATTAAATTATTTATTCCTTTTATAGTAGTTGTGCCTGGTATTGCTGCTTACATTATATTACAAGATCCAACTGCTTATAACTTTACAGGAGAAGGTATTTCTAAACCAGATGAAGCTTATCCTTGGGTTTTACAAAACTTTGTAGGTACAGGTGTTAAAGGAATTGCAGTTGCAGCAATTGTTGCAGCGATTGGTTCTTCGCTTAGTTCTATGGCAAATAGTGTTTCAACTATATTTACTTTAGATATTTACAAGCCAGTATTCAATAAAAATGCTTCTCAAATGAATTTGGTAAATACAGGTAAATTGGTTTCGGCTTTAGCCTTAATTATTGGCGTTTGTATGGCACCTGCTTTTGCTAACTTAGGCGAAGCATTTAGTGCTATTCAAAAATATACTGGTTTCTTTAGTCCTGGAATTTTAGCCATTTTCTTATTTGGTTTATTCTGGAAAAAAACAACAACTCAAGCCGCTTTGGTTGCAGTTTTTGCCGCTTTACCTTTATCGTGGGTATTCGATACATTTACAACTTTACCATTCATAGATCAAATGGGCTTATGCTTCTTAATTATTTCGCTTGTTTTAATTGCTGTTTCATTGGCTACACAAAGCCCTGAAAACGATGCAAAAGCCATTGATTTAGAAAAAGGAATTTTCGATACTTC
>JAHDDA010000107.1:6607-8391 GCA_020629595.1 Chitinophagales bacterium | reverse complement strand
ACATCACTTTCACGTCCTTTTTCAACAACTACCAACATACGTTCTTGCGATTCGGAAAGCAATATTTCCCAATCTTTCATATTGTTTTGTCGCATTGGTACTTTATCTAAGTAAATTTTCATTCCATGCTCACCTTTCGCCGACATTTCTGAAGTGGAACAAGTTATACCTGCTGCTCCCATATCTTGCATACCAATTACTGCACCTGTTGCAATAACTTCTAAAGAGGCTTCCAACAATAATTTTTCTTGAAATGGATCGCCAACTTGTACCGCAGGTAAATCATCCATTGAGTCTTCGGTTATATCTTTTGACGCAAAAGCTGCTCCTGCAATGCCATCTTTACCCGTAGAAGAACCAACAATATAAACGGGGTTTCCAACACCATAAGAAGTAGCCGAAACGGTTTCGCCAACTTTTACAATACCAACCGACATTGCGTTTACCAATGGGTTTGTGTGGTAACATTCATCGAAATAAACTTCGCCACCAATCGTAGGAACTCCAAAAGAATTTCCGTAATCGCCAATACCTTTTACCACACCTTTTAATAAATGTTGGGTTCTTTTTTCGTTTAAATTACCAAAACGCAAAGAGTTCAAAGCGGCAATTGGTCTTGCACCCATTGTAAAAATATCACGATGAATACCACCAACCCCTGTTGCTGCTCCTTGGTAAGGTTCTAAAGCCGAAGGGTGATTGTGCGATTCTATTTTAAAAGCACAAGCCAAACCATCGCCAATATCTACTAATCCTGCATTTTCTTCGCCTGCCTTGGCTAATATTTTAGAACCATCTTTAGGTAAGGTTTTTAACCAAGTAATTGAGTTTTTATAAGAACAGTGTTCAGACCACATTACCGAATAAATACTTAATTCTGTGAAATTGGGTGTTCGTCCTAAAATATTTTTTATTAATTCAAATTCTTCTGGGCGTAATCCTAAATCTTGAGCTTGTTGAACCGTTGTCATTGCGTTTTTTTAAGGGATGTTAGTTTTTGGATATAAAGTTCATTGTTTTCATACTTACAAACAGTCATTTTTAAAATGAAAGCATACACCCAATAGAGTTTCAAACCCTATTAGGGCTAAAAGTAAGTACAAGTAAAAATGATTAATACATCGAAAATCTAATGTCCAAATAATTTAATTAAAAAATTGCAAATTTAGCTTTTATTTATGGCAATTAGTAAAACGATTGAAAACAAAAAAGGCTCACTTTTTCAAGCGAGCCTTTAGTTTAGAGTAAATGTTTTGCAGATTTTATTCGTATAAATCAAATTCTACACGTCTGTTTGCTGGTCCATTTGGATTTTTCTTGTCTTTTAAGCGAGATTCTCCATAGCCATTGTGTTTCATTCTATTAGCTTTTACACCTTTGGCAATGATATAATCAAAACAGGCTTTTGCTCTTGCTTGCGAAAGTCTTAAGTTAGTTATATCCTTTCCATCGGCACTTGTGTGTCCCTCAATGCTTAATTTATATTTAGGATATTTATTCATTAGAGCAGCAATTTTATCTAAACTCCCTTTTGCTATTCTGGTTAAATCGGCTTTTGCATTGGCAAACTGTACATTTTTAATTGCTTCTTCAATTGTTTTTCTGTCAGCTTCTTCCAATTTTACTTTTGGGCAACCTTTATTAGCTTTATCTCCTTTTTTATTTGGGCAGTTGTCATAAGCATCAAAAACTCCATCTCCATCTGAGTCAGTAGTTTTAGGGTCGGTTGCCTCCTTTTTTTCTGGGCAACCATCTGGCTTAACGCCTCTTTCATTTGGACATTT
>JAHDDA010000107.1:0-6507 GCA_020629595.1 Chitinophagales bacterium | reverse complement strand
GGGCATCCAGAAGTTGAAGCTGTTCCTTTTTCATTCGGACATTTATCTTTGCTATCAACAATACCATCTCCATCAGCGTCTTTTACTTTGGGGCAACCATCTGCTCCATTACCTTTTATTTTAGGACATTTATCGTTTTCATCAGCAACTCCATCTCCATCTGTATCAACAATAGTAGCTACTGCACCAGAAGTGCCTACAGCTTCTTTTATATTATTTTTAGCTTCAGGGCAACCTTTATTTATTCTTGAACCAGCTTCTCTTGGGCAACGGTCTTTGCTATTTACAATCCCATCACCATCATCGTCTGCTTCAGGGCAACCATCAATAGTTCCATAAATATTAGGGCAGGCATCAAAAGCATCGGCGAAACCATCTCCATCGCTATCTAATGGGCAACCATTATTTTTTTCAGAGCCTGCAACTTTAGGACATTTATCTTTAGAATTTTTAACTCCATCTAAATCTGTGTCGTAGGCTTTAGCATTAGGACAGCCTTCATATCTTTCAATGCCTTTAATATTCGGACATTCATCATTAATATCTGCAATTCCATCATTATCAGCATCGGCTATTTGTGTTATAGCTGCTGATGAGCCAAAATATTTTTTAATGCTATTAAAAACTGAAAAGTCTTTTAAAAATACGAACCATAAAAAAGCCAAGATAACTAATAGGGCAATTAAAAAATCGTCTCTATCTTTTTTATTTGGGAAAATGTCGGATAAAAAAAACATTGGTTTGGTTTTGGATTTTGATACATTTTGCTATTTAGCAAACTAACTCTTATGTTTGACTAAGTTTTTATAAAATGTATCGGTAAATAAGGAAAAAGTTGATAACTCTTAATCATAGATTGTTACTTTGTAGTTGTTTTTGCGTAATTGTAAATTAATGATAGATAAATTTAAAATTGCTTTAAGCCAGAATTGTAGGTGTAATTTAAGTAATAAAGTGCTTGTTGCTGTGAGTGGAGGTATTGATTCTGTTTTGCTTTGTTATTTGTTAAATGAAGCAAAATTGAGCTTTGGTATTGCTCATTGTAATTTTAAATTACGTGCTAATGAATCGGATGAAGATGCTTTTTTTGTTGAACAACTGGCTAAAAGATTTAATGTCCCTTTTTATGTAATTAATTTTGAAACAGAGAGTTATGCCCAAAAGCATAAAATTTCTATACAAGAAGCCGCTAGAAATTTAAGATATAATTGGTTCGAAAAAATTAGAAAAGAAAATAATTTTGATTTTATTGCTACGGCTCATCATAAAAATGACCAAGCTGAAACTATTTTTTACAATTTAATTAAAGGAACGGGAATTAATGGTTTAAGTGGAATGAAATTTAAGAATGATTATCTCATTCGTCCGTTGTTAGGTTTTTCAAAAGAGGAAATACAAATTTTAGCTAAACGATTTAAGCTAAATTTTAGGGAAGATTTAAGTAATTCGAGTGTAAAATATGCTCGCAATAAAATTCGCCTTCAAATGCTGCCTATTGCTGAAGAAATTAACTCAAATTTTACCAATGAAATGTTTTTATTTGCGAAAAGAATAGAAGAAATTCAGCAAATTTATGAACGTGGATTGGCTTTGGAAAAGAAAAAATTATTGATTGAAAAAGGATATGATTATTATATTTCAATTTTAAAAATACAAAAACATCCAAGTAGGGGAACGCTTTTGTATGAATTATTATCAGTATTTAATTTTACTAATAAACAAATTTTAGAAACTCAAAAATTATTAAAATCTGAAGCGGGAAAGCTAATAAATTCTAGAACACATAGATTGTTGAAGGATAGAAAACACTTAATAATTACGCCAATTGATAAAATTGATAAAAGTAGCAGTCATTTGCTCAAATCAGAAAGGGAAAAGCTGAGTATTGCTGATTTTAGCTTGGATATAATGCCCAAAAATCTTGAGAAATATATACCTGAATTTAGACCTAAAGTAGCAGTTTTAGATTTGGAAAAAATTACTTTTCCACTTACATTAAGAAAATGGAAAGATGGCGATTATTTTTATCCGTTTGGAATGACCAAAAGAAATTCTGATAAGATAGGAAAGAAGAAACTAAAGCGTTTTTTTGCCGATTTAAAATTATCGGTTCGTGATAAAGAAAAAGTGTGGGTTTTACAAGATGCTAAAGATAGAATTTTGTGGATTGTTGGTTTGCGTATTGATGCCCGTTTTGCCCTAACAGAAGATACAAAAAAGGCTTTACGTTGTAAACTCAGCCACGTTTCAAAAGATTTTTTGAGTGATTATTTTTAAAAAATAGTTTACTTATTTATTAGCCAATTGTCCACAAGCGGCATCAATATCTTTTCCTCGGCTACGGCGTAAGGTAATGGTAATTCCTTGGCGAGCTACGGTTTCTTGAAACTTGAGGAGTTTATCTAATTTTGCTTTTTCTAAACCAGTTCCAGCAACGGTATTGTACTCAATCATATTAACTTTGCAAGGCACATTACGGCAAAAATCAACTAGTTCATTAGCATCTTCTACTGATTCGTTGAAGTTTTTAAACAAAATGTATTCATAATACACCATTCTACCTGTTTTATCATAATAATATTTTAAGGCTTCTTTAAGGGCAGATAATGAATTTTGCTCATTAATGGGCATTATTACATCTCGCTTTTTATCATTAGCGGCGTGTAATGAAAGGGCAAGATTTATTTTAGGGCAATCATCGGCTAATTTTTTTATTAATTTGGCAATTCCTGCCGTAGAAACGGTAATTCTTCTTGGTGAACGATTTAATCCATCTTCGGCAGTTATACGTTCTATTGAGCCTAAAACATTTTTATAATTCAATAATGGTTCGCCCATTCCCATATAAACAATATTAGATAATGGCTCATTGTAATGTTGTTCTGCAAGTTGATTTATTTGAACAACTTGGTCAAAAATTTCGGCTACTTCTAAATTGCGTTCTCGCTTCATTTGCCCTGTTGCACAAAACTTACAGGTAAGGCTACAACCTACCTGCGAGGAAACACAAGCAGTATATCGCCCATCGGTAGGAATTAAAACACCTTCTACTAAATAACCATCATATAATTTAAAACGAAGTTTAATTGTACCATCATTACTAACTTGTTTGGTTTCAATTTCAATAGCTTTAATGTCAAAGTTTTCATTTAACCAAGCCCTTAATGGTTTAGATAAGTTAGTCATATCATCAAAAGAAGTTACCCCTTTTTGCCACAACCATTGCCAAATTTGTTTTGCCCTAAATGCTTGTTGTCCACCATTTTTCATCGTGTCTTTCAAATCGTTAAGGCTTAACTTTCTTATGTCTTTTTTATTGTTTTCCATTGTATATGTTGCAAAGGTAGCTTAGATTTAAAAAAATTAGTTTAGGCATATTTGATCTCAAAGTAAATTCCTTCTTTTTCTAGGGCTCTGTATTTTTGTTTATTAAATCGAAAAAGTTTTGCTGGTCTTCCGCTTCCCATACTTACTTTTTTATTGGTTTCTTCTAAAATGCCAAAACTCATAATTTTTTTTCTAAAATTACGGCGATCTAATTCTTTGCCTAAAATAGTTTTGTATAAGTTTTCTAAGTGTGAAAAGGGAAATTCATCATCTAATAAATCAAATCCGATTGGTTGGTAACTTAGTTTTGATTTTAAGCGTTCTATTCCTTTTTTAATAAACTTGCTGTGGTCATAAGCTAAAGAGGGCATTTCGTTTACATTAAACCATTTGGCTTCTTTTATTTTAGAACTAGGCTTTAATTGTAGTTTTTGTGGGTTTGCCAATGCCAAATAAGTAATTGAAATTACTCTTGTTCTACTATCTCTATAAATGTCGTTTCCAAAGGTGTAAAGTTGTTCTAAATAATTAATTTCAATACCTGTTTCTTCTTTCAATTCTCTATTTACGGCTGTTTGTAAACCTTCATCATCTTGTACCATTCCACCTGGTAACATCCAAGCATTAGAGGATTTGCCAAACTTTTTTTGGACCAACAATATAAATAAT
Source organism: Chitinophagales bacterium (assembly GCA_020629595.1). GTDB lineage: Bacteria > Bacteroidota > Bacteroidia > Chitinophagales > UBA2359 > JAHDDA01. The sequence goes on along the minus strand of JAHDDA010000107.1, from coordinate 2,511 downwards.
TGTTCCTTTTCGTAGCCAAAAACAACTGCATCAACAGCAACTTTTATGTTTTGATTTTTCATTAAAAAATAAAGCCTACTGAAAATTCAAGTCTGGAAAGCATAAATCTTTTATTTATTCTGGAAAATAATGGATCTATTACTTCAGAACCTATAAAACCCGATTCAATTCCCCAAGCAAAACCGCCCAATATTTCAAATGTTATTGGGTCTGTTCCTAATTTGTAGCCTGTGGCAAAGCCTAAGCCTCCAAGCCATCCTTGTTCTTGAGCTAATACATCAAATTCTTCTGAAACTAAACGGGCATATTCTTCTTCTAAAAACATAATTTTAGCATAAGGTCCTAAGAAAAATCCCATTGGGGCAGTTTTATATTCATTGCTAAAAATATACCATCTCACTTCTGGAATAATATCAAAACCTGTGAAGCTCAACTTTTCTGTAGTACCAGTACTTACAACACTTGTTTGGTCTCTACGAAATGTTCCATAACTTGCTGAAATTGACCAACTAAACTTTTCTTTTACAGCTCTTTCGTAAGAAAGCCCATAAGTTTTAACGCCTTCAATAAAGTTTAGGTGCCCATAAACATTATGTTTTAAAACATTTTTTTGTGCTTTTACTTCAAAGCATAAAAAACAAACGAAAATAAAAGTGCTTAGTTTTAGAATGTTTGTCATTTTGGTATTTTTACTTTCTAGACAAACGCAAAAATAAGGTTTTATTTATTCAAATTTTTAGCTATTTCAAAAGGTAACTCAAAAGAGAAGCAAGTTCCTTTTCCTAGTTCACTTTTTGCTTCTATTTTTCCATTTTGTAGTTCAATCAATTGTTTAACAATACTTAACCCAATTCCAAAACCAGAGAGAGCATCTTCTTTTCGTGCTTGATGATAGGTTTCAAAAATTGATTTTATATTTTCTGCAGGAATACCAATACCTGTATCTTGAACTTCAAATAATAAACGGCAGTTTTCTTCACCAGTTTTTATTTCGTTAATTGTAATATCAATTTTTCCTTGTTTGGTAAATTTTAACGCATTATCTAATAAATTATAAATAATTTGTGAAAGTCTAGATGAATCACCAATCAAATATTGTGGTATGCTATCATCGGCTTTTAAAAATATAGGAACATTTTGTTGTGTTGTTTTAAATTCAAATGATTTTATAACCGACCAAATAACCTGCTCAATTGCAAAAGGTTTTTGTTCTATACGTAGTTGTAAAGATTGTGATTTAGTAAAATTAACCAAGTCGTTAAGCATATTGTCTAGATTTTTTGAGGCATTACTCAATGCTTTTAAATATGCTTTTGCTTTGTCGGTTGAAACGTGATTTTGCATTAAATAGGTAGTTCCAACAATTTCTGTTAATGGCAATTTTATATCGTGTGCAATTTTGGCAAAATGATCGTTTTTAAGCCTTTGAAGATTTTTAATTTTTTTCATTTCCGATAACAATTCTTCATCAGAAAAAATAGCATTCTCAGGTGCAAGCCCATAAGCATCTGTCAAATCTTCAATAAAAACGATGTATTTTTCATTTTCTTTTTTAACTAAAATATCAATTGTTAAGTGTTTGCCATCAATAATAGCTTTTTCGGCTTTAAAGTTTTTTTCGGTATTGTTTTTATTAATGGCTAATATTTGAGTTTTTTTATTTTGTAAAAATGAAAAATTTGAAAACATAAATCCATCTTCAACATTTATTTTAAATATTGAATGGCAAGTTTGTAATAATTTAAAATCTTGCGAAAAAACAAAAACTTGTAAGTTTTTATTTCTATAATTAGCTTTATGTTTGGATAGGGCAATTTGCATAGTTACAAATACAAAAATATGAAATATAAAAAATCAATTGCTAATTTCAGAAAAGATTACCAAAAAATGGCACTTGTTGAAAGTTTGACGAAAAATAATCCATTTAGTCAGTTTTTTGTTTGGTTTAATGAAGCTATTGAGTCTCCAATTTTAGAAGCTAATGCAATGATAGTTGCTACGGTAAATAAAAATCTTCAGCCAAGTTCAAGAGTAGTTTTATTGAAAGGCTTTGGAGAGGAAGGTTTTGTTTTTTTTACAAACTACAATAGTAAAAAAGGAAAAGAGCTAATTGATAACCCCAAAGTAAGTTTGTTATTCTTTTGGGATATTCTTGAACGCCAAGTTAGAATTGAGGGAAATGTAGAGAAGTTATCTTTTGAAGATTCTGAAAAATATTTTCATTCTAGACCAAAAGGTAGTCAAATTGGTGCTTGGGCTTCGGCTCAAAGTGAAATAATAAAAGACAGAAATGTTTTAGAAGATAAAAAACAGGCTTTAGAAAAACAATATGAAAATGCTGAGAAATTACCTTGCCCTGAGCATTGGGGCGGCTTTTTGGTTAAACCAAACTATTTTGAATTTTGGCAAGGACGTTCAAATCGTTTGCACGATAGAATTTTTTATGAGCTAAATAATAATGATTGGAAAAAAGGTAGGTTGGCTCCGTAATTCATATTTTGTAAATGAATT
>JAHDDA010000106.1 GCA_020629595.1 Chitinophagales bacterium | reverse complement strand
AAAGTTTTGGTCAGGAGACTGTGCGTCCCAGACCAAAACAGGTGTTTTCCTCTGCGGTGTCTCCTGACCAGCAGGTATTTAACTGAAATTTACTGATTTTTTATCAAAAAGAAAAAAACTAAAACAATTTAAAGTCTAATAATTCGAGAATATTTTTAGCTAAGAATTAAACGAATTGCAACCTTTTTTATATTTTTAGCTTCATTTATTAAACATCTAAACGTTGCCTCAACTTTTTTCAAATGAAGGAAGACTTAAGAAAACATATAAGCCAATTTTGTTCATTTACCAGTGATCAGTTATTCGAAATACTATCAAAATTTGAATACGAATCTTTAAAGAAAAATGAATTTTTTTATCAAGCAGGTAAAATTTGTCGAAAAGTTGGATTTATAAGAACTGGAAGTGTACGTTCTTTTAATAACATAGATGGCAATGAAGTTACAAGATTTGTTTTAGTAGAAAATAACTTTTTTACTGCTTTTGAAAGTTTTTTCAGTATTCAGCCTTCTCCTGAATTTGTACAAGCAATTGAAAAAACAGAATTATATACAATTACCAAAACAAATTTAGACGAGTTATGTGCTAAATTTCCTGAAATGTTAAAACTAACACATTTAGCAACGGTTGAAAGCCATTTGAGAATTGAAAAAAGAGTATTTAACTTAATAGCGCTTTCAGCAGAGGAAAGGTATATTTTATTTGAAAAAGAAAATGCACATTTGCTAAGTAGAATCCCACTTCAATATGTAGCTTCTATATTAGGAATGAAACCAGAGACATTGAGTAGAATAAGAAAGAAACTTAAATCTTAATTCTTCGTAAAATTAGTATGGTATTTGCTTAATAACAGTGATTTGTTTCATACTAATTTTTTCACATGCTTTCTAATATTAAATCAAAAGTATATTTGTGTCTTTTGTTTTCAATTACAATTTTATCTTGTACTAGTGAAAATGAAATTGAAAATGATATGTCTTTTGAATTGAATAGATTGTTATTAGAAAACTCCCCAAACAACTCTATTTCATATTTTGAATTACCCAATCCTAATGATTTTGGTTCAATACCACAAGACCCTAAAAATGTATTATCAGCTTCAAAAGTTGAGCTTGGAAAATTATTATTTCACGAAACAGCAATTGCCTTAGATGCAAAACACCAAGCTGGAATGGGAACATATTCCTGTGCTTCTTGTCATCATGCTAAAGCTGGATTTCAAGCTGGTAGAGTACAAGGTGTTGGAGATGGAGGAATGGGTTTTGGTATTGCAGGAGAAAACCGTTTTATGATGTCTTCATATAACGATTATGAATGCGATGTTCAACCAATAAGAACTCCTTCAGTTTTGAATGTTGCATACCAACCAAATTTATTATGGAATGGAAAGTTAGGTGCAACAGCAACAAATTTGGCTTACGAAAGTAACTTTAATGAAGATGAAAATACAACAGCTTTCAATAATTTAGGTTTTGAAGGCGTTGAAACGCAGGCTATTGTTGGTTTAGGAGTACACAGATTAAAGATAAACGAATTTTTAGAGGCTTATTCAGAATATGTAGAATTATTTAACGAGTCTTTTTCACAAGTAAATAATATTACAAGAGAAAACGCTGGATTAGCAATTGCCGCTTATGAGAGAACATTAATGGCAAACGAAGCACCTTTTCAAAAATGGCTTAAAGGAGATAAAACAGCAATGTCAGAAAATGAAATGAAAGGAGCAATTTTGTTTTTTGGTAAAGCAGGCTGTGTAAATTGTCATTCAGGACCTTCTCTAGCTTCTATGGAATACTATGCTCTTGGAATGAAAGACTTAATAAATCAAGGTGAAATTGATACAAAGCCAAATGATAAAGCTCATTTAGGTAGAGGCGGATTTACAAATTTACAAGAAGATATGTTCAAGTTTAAAGTACCTCAACTTTACAACCTAAAAGATTCTGAGTTTTATGGTCATGGGGCATCATTTAGAAACATTAAAGATGTTGTAGAATATAAGAACAAAGCAATACCTGAAAATAATAAAGTTATGCAGGGTAAGCTATCTCCTTTATTTCAACCTTTAAATTTAACCGAAGATGAAATAAATTTGATTGCGACTTTTATTGAAGTTTCTTTGTATGACGATAATTTGACAAGATATGTTCCTAATAGCTTACCTTCCGAAAATTGCTTCCCAAATAATGATATTCAATCAAAAATAGATTTGGGCTGCGAGTGATTTTTAGGACTTAAAATCTTTCACTTTTTTAGCCTTTTCTTCTACTTTTAACTCCAACTCTTTTTTGTAATCAATTATTTTTTGAAGAATATTTATGTCATTTGCTGCAACAATCTGAGCTGCTAAAATGCCAGCATTCTTAGCTCCGTTTAAAGCAACCGTAGCAACTGGTACACCACCAGGCATTTGTAAAATTGATAAAACCGAATCCCAACCATCAATTGAGTTGCTTGATTTAATTGGTACGCCAATTACTGGCAATGGCGACATTGAAGCAACCATTCCTGGTAAATGAGCTGCACCACCTGCTCCTGCAATAATTACCTTTATGCCTCTTTTGTGGGCATTTTTTGAAAATTCATATAGCTTATCTGGCGTTCTGTGAGCAGAAACTACATCTATTTCAAACGGAACATCTAAGTTATTTAAAATATTGGCAGCTTCTTGCATTATGGGTAAGTCAGAATCTGAACCCATAACAATACTTACTAATTTACTACTCATAACTATTTAGTTCTTACACTTATTAAATTCTTAACTTTTTCTGCTTTTTCCAATGCTTTTTCTAAGGTTGAAGCTAATACTGTTATATGACCCATTTTTCTGTATGGTTTTGTAATTGCTTTTCCGTACAAATGAATTTTAACCCCTTCAATTGCCATACATTCTTCAATTCCAAAATAAACCGCTGGTCCTTCAAAATCTGGATGCCCCAATAAGTTTATCATTACAGCAGGCATTTTTAGTTCAGTACTCCCTAGAGGTAAATTTAAAATTGATCGCAAATGTTGCTCAAATTGAGAAGTTACAATGCTTTCAATGGTATGGTGTCCGCTATTGTGCGTTCTACATGCCATTTCGTTTACAATAATATCTCCATTTTGATCAATAAAAAATTCAATTGCCAAAATGCCAGTCATATTCAAATTAGTAATTATTTTTTCTGCTAACTTGCTTGCTTTTTCTGTCTGATCTTCACTTATAGCTGATGGACAAACCAACTTGTCAACCAAATTTGCAATAGGATCAAAAACCATTTCAACAATAGGGAAAGTTTTTATGGCTCCTTGTTCATTTCTTGCAACAATCACAGATATTTCTTTGTGAATAGATACTTTTTGTTCTACTACAGAATTGCCAATCAATAACTTAGAAAAATCATTTTTATCGTTAATTACAGCAACACCTCTGCCATCATAACCACCTTTCCTTAGTTTTTGAACAAAAGGAAATTCAATTTTCTTTTCTTTAATAGCTTGTTTAATACTGTCAATATTTTCGTAAATATCAAAAGGCGAAGTAGGAATATTATTTTCTTTATAAAATTTCTTTTGTATTCCTTTATCTTGTATTAAAGCTAAAATAGAAGGGTCTGGAAGAATATGTAATCCTTCAGCTTTTAGCTTTTTTAGGGCTTCAATGTTTACATTTTCAATTTCAAATGATAGTAAATCTACTTTTTTCCCAAAATTGTAAACATCGTCATAGTTTGTATTACTACCTTTTACGTAATGTGTAGCAATACTTCTAGCCGGACAGTTTTCTTCCTTATCTAAAACATAAGTTTCAATATCCCACTTACTGGCTTCTTGAATAAGCATTTTGCCTAATTGTCCTCCCGAAATAATACCGAGTTTTAAGTTTGGCGTTAATCCTGATTTCATTAAATAAATTTCTAATGCTAAATTACAAATCTTTCTTAGCTACCATAAAAAAGATAACTATATTTTCTAAATAAATTACTTAGGACTTTTTTAAATTTGTTTTATAAATGGAGTTAAGTATAATTTTTGAAGATGAGCATTTTGTGGCTATTAATAAACCAACCGCTTTATTAGTACATAGAACCAAAATAAGTGAAGATACCATTTTTGCATTACAAATGTTGCGAAATCAGATAAAGAAAAGAGTGTATCCAATTCATCGTTTAGATCGCCCAACTTCTGGTGTTTTAATTTTCGGAAAATCTTCAGAAGACGCAAGTAGTTTGGGAGAATTATTCACTCACAAAAAAATTAGAAAAACATACTTTGCAATAGTAAGAGGTTTTGTGAAAGAAAAAGCAATAATTAATTACCCTTTGAAAACCGAAAGAGCAAAAATTAGTAAAGAAGCAATAACAAAATATAAAAAGCTTACACAAAACGAATTGCCTTTTGCTATTGGAAATCGATATAAAACAGCTAGGTTTTCGTATGTTAAAATAGAACCTTTAACAGGGCGAACCCACCAAATTAGAAGACATTTTGCTCATATTAGGCATCCAATTATTGGCGATGTAAGATATGGTGATGTGAAACAAAATAAATATTTTAAAAATGAATTTGGAATTTCAAGAATGTTGTTACACGCTTTCAGTTTAGAATTTGAACATCCTTTTAAAAATGAGGTAATTAAAATCAATGCAGATTTTGACGATGAATTTTTAAGTTCAAAAGAATTACTAAAATTGTAGTTGTTTTTTTTTCTTAAACAAATAACCAAACTTTTTTTAAAACTACGCAATTATCAAATTAAAAAAACTACCTTTGGCACTCACATAACAAATGCTTGAAGTCTTATGAGCGAATTAATAAAGCACGAGTGCGGAGTTGCACTTATTCGCCTAAAAAAGCCACTAAGCTATTTTAAAAAAACTTATGGCACGCATTTTTTCGGATTGAATAAAATGCACATTTTAATGCAAAAAATGCACAATCGAGGGCAAGATGGTGCTGGAATTGCAGCTATTAAACTAAATACTAAAGTTGGTACAAAATATATACATCGCCGAAGAAGTGATGATAATAAAGCCATAGAATCTATTTACAAGCACATAGATAGAAAGTTTCAAGAGCTAAATGAAAAATACGATAACTTTTCTAACGATTCTAAGCGAATAAAAAAGAAAATGCCGTTTGCTGGTGAATTACTTATGGGGCATCTTCGTTATGGAACTCATGGTAAATCAGGCATAGAATTTTGTCATCCTGTAAAGCGTTCTTCAAACTGGAAAGCAAGAAACTTATTAATGGCAGGAAACTTTAACCTTACAAATGTACCTGAATTAATAAGAGTATTAAAAGAGATTGGGCAACACCCAATGCAGCAATCTGATACCGTTACAATTTTAGAAAAATTTGGACATTATTTAGATACGGAAGTGAGTAAGCTCTATAAAAAGTACAAGTCTAAATCTGTATTTGGCGAAAAACTTACCGACAAAGTTGAAGCCAATATCGACTTTTTAAAAATTATTAAAAAAGCAACCAAAGATTTTGATGGAGGTTATGTAATGGCTGGAGCAACAGGAAGTGGACAATCATTTGTTATTCGTGATCCATCTGGTATCCGTCCAGCCTGGTATTATGCCAATGAAGATTTTATTGTTATTGCCTCTGAAAGGGTAGCAATTCAAACGGCATTTAACCTAAAATCAAGCGAGGTTGTAGAATTACCACCGGCTAATGCCATAATAATTAATAAAAACGGCAATCATTCATTATATGAATACACAAAACCATTAGAGAAAAAATCTTGTAGCTTTGAAAGAATTTATTTCTCTAGAGGAAATGATAGGGATATTTATAAAGAAAGATTAGCATTAGGAAGTAGTTTAACAGAAAGAGTTTTAACAGCCATAGATAGAAAAGTCTCTAAGACTGTTTTTACATTTATACCTAATACTGCTGAGGTTAGCTTTTACGGATTACTAAAAGGTGTTGATGGGGTATTAAATGCGTACAAAAAACAAGAAATTAGGGAAGGAAATGGAAGTTTATCAGAAGAACAAATTGAGAAAATACTATCGCTTCAAACAAGAGCCGATAAGATTTTAATAAAAGATCAAAAAATGCGCACCTTTATCACTAATGATAATGATAGAGATGACTTAGTTTCTCATGTTTATGATATAACTTATGGAACTATTGAAAGAAATGTAGATACTTTGGTGGCAATTGATGATTCTATAGTAAGAGGTACTACATTAAAGAAAAGTATTTTATCTATTTTAGGACGTTTAGAACCAAAGAAAATAGTTGTTGTCTCCTCAGCACCTCAAATTCGTTATCCAGATTGTTATGGTATTGATATGGCTAAATTAGCTGATTTTATTGCATTTAAAGCAATGAAAGAATTACTTATGGAAACAGGACAATGGCAGTTATGGCATGATACTTATATAGCCTGTAAGAATGAGTTACTTAAACCAGCTAAGGAAATGAAAAATTGTGTAAAAACACTTTATGATACATTTACTGAAGAAGAAATTTCTAATAAAATAGCTGAATTAATAACGCCCAAAGGATTTAAGCCAAAACTAGAAGTTATTTATCAATCTGTTGAAGGATTACATAATGCCTGTCCAAATCATAAAGGTGATTGGTATTTTACAGGAAACTACCCAACTGCTGGAGGCAATAGGGTAGTAAATCAATCTTTTGTGTTTGCTTATGAAAATAAAAATCAGCGGGCGTACTAATTATTTGATACTTTTACCGTTTAGAATTTTAATTCATAAAAAAAAGGTCTTGAAACAAAAGTTTCAAGACCTTTTTTTATGAAATAGTAGTTGGCTTAGGCAGAGCAAAATATGCTCAAAACAGAGAAAGAAAGTAATGCGCCAAGCTATGAAGTAAAGGAGTGCTTTGAACAAAACTCTAACCTAATACCGACTACTTATTTTAATACAAATACAGTTTAAATAAAACTAAAACCATACCGAACAAAAATAACATTATACATTAATGAACAATTCATTCAGGATGCTAAAGTAATAAATTAATTTGAATGTATTAACTAAATTTTTCAACAACAAAATATACTTTATTAAATCATTTACTTAATTTATGAAGTAATGAATTAATAGTTTTTTTCAAAAAAAAATTAAATAAAGTATTTATTTACAAAACCTAAAAAATTATTGTGTGTATTTATTAATACAACAACCTACCAATCTTATACAAATAATTTTTTTTATAAAGTTTTAAGTGGTTTTAAAACAGAAAAAGTAGTTGCTTATAAGTATATTTGCTTTTTTTGCCTAGATGGTGGAATTGGTAGACACGCCAGCTTGAGGGGCTGGTGACCGTTTTTGGTCGTGCAGGTTCGACTCCTGTTCTAGGTACTTGCTTTTTAGTTTTCATTAAATTTTAGATTCTTCAATACCAAAAATTAGTAAAATGAGGGGCTTAGCTAGCACTAATTTTTCTTTTCCAAATCAAACAAATTATTACAAAGGAAAAGTTAGAGACGTTTATACCATTAATGATAAATTGGTAATGGTTGCAACTGATAGAATTTCGGCTTTTGATCACGTGTTACCCAAACCAATACCATTTAAAGGACAAGTTTTAAATCAAATTGCTGTCCATTTTTTAAAAAAAACTGCTGAAATTGTTCCTAATTGGTTAAATTCCTCACCAGATCCCAATGTAAGCATTGGTATGGCTTGTGAACCTTTTAAAGTTGAAATGGTCATTAGAGGATATCTTACTGGGCATGCGTGGCGAACCTATAAAACTGGAGAAAGCGTTTTATGTGGAGTTAATATGCCTAAAGGAATGATAGAAAACCAAAAATTTCCTGAGCCAATTATTACACCAACTACAAAAGCTGCGTATGGTCATGATTTAGATATTTCTAGAGAAGAAATATTAAAACAAGAAATTGTTGCAGAAGAAGATTATTTACAATTAGAAAAATATACCAAAGCTCTATTTGAAAAAGGTACAGAAATGGCAGCCAAACAAGGCTTGATTTTAGTTGATACTAAATATGAGTTTGGGAAGAAAGATGGTAAAATTTACTTAATTGATGAAATTCATACCCCAGACTCCTCTAGGTACTTTTATGCCGATGGTTATGAAGAAAGACAAGAAACTGGAGAGAAACAAAAGCAGTTATCTAAAGAGTTTGTAAGGGAATGGTTAATGGAAAATGGTTTTCAAGGAAAGAAAGGACAAAAAATGCCTATTATGCCAGAAGAATTTGTAGATAAAGTTACTGAAAGATATATAGAGCTATACGAAAAAGTAACAGGAAGCAAATTTGTTAAAAGAGAAGCAATTAATATTCTTGATGAGATTGAAAATAATATATTATCAGTTTTGTAGAAATACAGAAGCCATAAAATTAAAAAAGGGAAGTTCTTAATTTGAACTTCCCTTTTTTATTTGTGACCGAGCTGGGGCTCGAACCCAGGGCCCACGCCTTAAAAGGGCGTTGCTC
>JAHDDA010000105.1:2547-8488 GCA_020629595.1 Chitinophagales bacterium | reverse complement strand
ACTAAGCCATTCATTTTAGTATTCAAAATATCAACGCCATAATCAATACGTAAAACGCCTTGGTAAAATTTAAAAGCGTGTATTCTTAGCCCGCCACCAAGGGTAATATGGCTTAGTTGTTTTCCAAATAAGTCATTAATATTTCCGGCAATAGGCATAAGTGTAGATGCATCGGAGAAAGCAGATAATTCTATTGCTCCTAATTTTTTGTTGAAATAAATGGTATAATCCCATTGAGCATTGAAGGTAATTTCTCCAATTCCTCTGCCAATTCTATTGCCAACGCCTCTTACATTTACAAAATCATCGAGTACAAATGCAGGAAAGGGCATTGGCTCATTGGTACTTGTGCCAGCAAAAGCACGAATACTTAGGGTATTCTTCTCTTTTATACGTTTGTAATATCTAAAATCGGTTGTGGCTTTCCAAAACCAAGCCGATGGATTAAATGTATATACTGTTTCAAAGCCACCCATAGCTTGCCAGCCCGAACGCCAATGGTAGTAATAGTTTATGTTGTTTAATTGAAATCCAATTTTTGCTAAACTTTTTGATACTTGAAAATCAATTGGTGATACATTTTCGGTTGCCATAGCAATTTCTTGGTAGCGTTCGTTTAAATAGTTTCCACCAAAGTAAATAGTTTGTCTAAATTTAGGAGAAAAAAATGCTAATGCTCCAATATTCCATTTGGTAACATTAAAGTCGTTTGCACGCGTGTAAGCCGAGTTTTGATAAGTTTGTGTTGGCTCTAATGTTGCCCAACGTGAAAATTCTAATTGTGCTCCCCATTTTGGGGAAAATAAGTGAGGATTGGCTAATGTTAATTCAAAAGAATGGCGATCGTACCAATGCCAGGCTGTTTTTAAAAATGTACCTCTACCATCTAAATTATAATGTAAAGCACCAAGGGTAAATCTAAATTTATCGTTGGTATAATCGAATCCAACAACTGGCAATAAATAAAACTTTTCTTTAACTTCAAAAGTTAATTCATTATAGCCTTGTTCGTTTTTATTTATAGAATATTTTACATCGGCAAATAAACCTAAATTCCATAAACGCTGCACATCCTTTTCAATGTTTTTTGTAGAAATTTCTCCTTGAATATTGTCACATTCCAAAAACGAATTGCAGTATTCTAACTTTGTTTTTTTTAAGCCTTTTATGCTTACTTTATCAATATTATAACTTTCTTGAGCTATTAAAGCCGAACAAAATAGGAATTGAATAAGTAAGATTAGCTTTTTCATTATTTTGCTTTTTGCATTAACAAAAATGCTTTAAAAATGTAAATTATTATGTCATTTAGAAAACGATTAGAAGTAATCAATTGTTTTTTTAGTTCAAATTATAGTTCTTAATTACCATTATTCAAAGTTTTCTTCATTTCACTAAGTTTATAATCTGTCATTTGCCCATTTCTATATACAACTACTTTAGCTTTTTTTATGCCTTTTGCCTTAATATATTGTAGTAATTGTTCTGCTTCTGCAATGTCTTTTAAGCGTAGCAATTCTATTATTTTTTTACTTGTATGAATGGTTGAAAGTCGTTGTTCTAAGTTAATATTTTTTAAAATATTTTTCTTTTCAATATCAATATTACTATACGGACCAACTAAAATTGTATAAGTAAAACCCTCAATATTTGATGTTGGATTAAGTTTGGGTAAAGTAATCGATTCTTTTACTTTTTCATTTGCTTTAGGTGGTTTGCTGTTTGCCACTTTATCTTTTATAGTTTTATCTTTCTTTTTTGTTTTTGCTGTTTTGTCTTTAGGTGTTTTAGATTTTTTAGATTGCTTTTGTTTTTTTTCTTTATTGGCAGCCTCTTTATTTTTTTCAAAATCAATAAATTCCTCCTCAACAATTTCTTCTTTTTTAGCAATATTATTAGATGTATTAACTCTATCAATTTTTGTAAAAATTACACGCTGATTAAAACGGTGGTCTTTGGCATTGCAATTCACGCCATCAACACATTGGTTAAGAATACCTGTTTCGCCACGAGCAACCAATTCTAAATTTGATTGATTAATTCCATTTTGGTAGAAAAACTCTACAATTTTAGATAAGCGCATTTTTGCTAATTCTACATTTGAACGAGCATCGCCACGTGAATCTGTAAAACTTTCAATTCTAATTTTAACTCTTGGATTTTCACGTGCAAACAATATTACGGGTGCAATTTGTTGTAAAACATCTTCGCTTAACGTTGCTGATTTACCTTTAAATTGTACTGGTCCTAAATTTAATTCAGCATTTATGCTATTTTCAGGTACTTGTGCCGAAGTAATATTGGTGTTTTTTGGTGATTTAGGCTTATTTTTTGTTGTTTTAATATTATTTTTTTGCTTCGATTTTGCCGTTTTTTCCTTTGTAGGTTTAGAGTTTTTATTATTATTTGTTTTTTCTTTCTTAGCCTTGTTCTTAGCTTCTTTAGTGTTATTTTTTGGTGTTTTAGGCTTTTTTTCTTTTTTAGGTTTCGAATTGTTTCCTATATCATTTTTAGGCGTTTTACTAACTTTTTCTTTTTTCTTTTTATTTTGTTTTGACTTTTTAGATGGTTTATTGGTTTCATCTGGTAATACATAAGCTGTTTGTACATTTGTATTGTCAATGATTTCATTAGAACCATCAATAATATTCATATTTCTAACCGAAGGAGCATATTGAGCTTCCTCAACTTTTTGAGTTCCTGCAATAGATTTAGGATAATTTGTATTACCAATCATTGAAAAACGATAAATATCATCTGCACCTTTTCCACCTTCTCTATTCGAGGCAAAATAACCATTTCCTCTTTTATCATATACAATAGAAAAATCATCTCTTGAAGAATTGACTGGTGAACCCATATTTTGTGGTCTAGACCAAGTACGCTTTACTTGCTTTGAAAAGAAAATATCAAAACCTCCCAATCCTGGATGTCCGTTAGAAGAAAAATAAAGTGTTCCGTCTTCGTGTATATACGGAAATTGTTCATCTTCAGGTGTATTAATATCTGGTCCTAAATTTTTGGGTTTACTCCAAGTTGAGTCAACTTTTACACATACCCAAATATCAGAATTTCCAAAGCCACCGGGCATATTCGATGAAAAATAAAGCAAACGTCCATTATCTGCTAAGGTTGGGTGCGCTACTGAATAATTTTCGTTGTTATGCTCAAATGGTATTACATCTGTCCATTTATCAGTACCATTAACCGTAGCCGAAAATAATTGAAGATGCAGTTTTTTGGTTTGTTCTTTTACGCCTTTTCCTCTTGAACTTGTGTTACGTGTAAACCAAACCTGTTGGTAGTATTTATCAAAACAAGCAGGTCCATCGTGGAAAGGACTATTTATACTTCCTTTTAATCTTTTGGGTTTTGACCATTCAGAAACAATAGGTTGTGTTACAAATAAATCTAAGTAGTTTTCTTCTCGCAAATAATAATCATTAGAAGGCTTTTTATTGCCATCTTGAGAACTTGCAAATACTAATTGATTATCTCTAAAAATAACTGGTCCAAACTCAGAACTTGGTGAGTTGAATGGTAAATTATCTATTTTGTAAGCCTCTTTATTTTTATGAAACTGTTCTGGATTTCTACACGCTTCGGCAAAAACTTCAGAACGAGGGTAAATATCGGCATAACCCATATATAACTCTGCCGCCTCATCATATTTTCCTTGTCCTTGAAGTACCTGAGCCAAGTAAAAGTTTAGTTTTCTCTTTTTCAAAACAGGAATAATAAGTCTATACCAATATTCTGCTTTTTCAAATTGTGAAACTTTACGATAACTGTGAGCCAATTTTTCTTTAGCTTCAATGGGATTATCATAAGTTAGTACATCAATATATAAATCAATAGCTTGTTTATATGCCTGAGCTTCAAACATTCTATTTGCCTTTTTCAATAATGCCTTAGTATCTTGAGCATTAGCGGTAACGCAAAAAGTAAATAAGAAAAAACAAACAATATTTTTTAAGAGCCTCATAGTTTTTCTATTAGGAAATTGACTGCAAAAATAATAGACTTGAAAGTAGTTATCTTTGATACAATTATAATTGTAGGTTTAATTTTAATGATTATTAAGGAATAAGCAAGAAGGTAAAGGTAAAAATTATATGAAATAAGTACCTAATACATATTTCTTTTTCCTATTGCCTTATCACTTTTACCAAATAGAAAAAAGAAAAGAACTGAAATGTTAGTCTTGAAAGAAATAACAACCGATAATTTTCACAAGGTCTTGAAATTAGAACTTTTTGAAGAAGAAAAGAAATTTGTTGCTAATAATTACTATTCAATTGCCGAGGCTTATGTTGAGAAAAAAACATTTCCAAAAGCCATACATTATAACGATACACCAATTGGTTTTACGCTTTATGGGCAGTTTGAAGAAGACAGAGGCGAATATTGGATTGCACGCTTAATGATTGATAAAAACCATCGCCGACAAGGATTTGCTGAAAAGGCAATGTTATTAGCCATAAATGAAATGGCTTCAAGAGCCGATTGTGATAAGATTTTTTTATCTTTTGTTCCCGGTAATGAAGCAGCAAAGGCACTTTATGTTAAACTAGGTTTTAAAGATACAGGAAAAAGGTCGGGGAATGAGGAAATTTATGTTTTAGAATTAGAAAGCTAAAAATCAAACAAATTTTATTGAGTAGGCAGGTCTTTTGCTTAGAATGTTAAATTGTTATTTCACAATTTTTGCATAAAAATACAAAATTCAGTAAAATTTTGCAAGAGCCATTCATAAAAGTAAAAATGTAACTTCGCTTCTTACTACCTTTGCAGCACGAAATTTTAAAATTATGTTTTTATTAATAATATTTTTAGTCCTCTCAATTTTCTTCTCTTTTCTATGCTCCATATTAGAAGCGGTGCTGTTAAGTATTACACCTTCTTTCTTAAATATGAAGTTAAATGAAGGAGCAAGTTATGCCAAAACTTTAAAAAGATTGAAAGATGATATTGATCAGCCTTTAATTGCTATTTTAACCTTAAATACCATTGCTCACACCGTTGGGGCAATTGGGGTAGGTGCTCAAGCCGAAAATGTGTTTAGTGCAGAGCAAACAGTATTAGGTATTCCAATGATTGGTGTTGTTTCTGGAGTAATGACATTATTAATTCTTGTTGCTTCTGAAATAATTCCCAAAACCATAGGAGCAAACTACTGGAAAAGTTTAGCAGGGTTTTCTACAAGAACGCTAGACATTATGGTAAAAATAATGAAATACACAGGTTTAATGTTCATTTTACGCCTATTAACCAAAATGATTGGTGCTGAAGAAGGGCATGGCAAAAGTGTTTTTAGCAGAACTGAATTTGTGGCAATGGTTGAAGAAGGAGCAAAATCTGGAGAATTAAATAATACAGAATCTAAGATTATAAATAACTTAATGAAATACCAAGAAATTTTGGTTGAAGATGTTATGACGCCCAGAACGGTGGTTAATGCGGCAGATGAGTCAATGACTATTCAAGAATTTTATGAAGCAAACAGAAACCTCCGTTTTTCACGTATTCCAATTTATAAAGGCGATATTGATAATATTACGGGTTATATAATGAAAGATGAAGTTTTGGAAAATATTATTCAAAATAAAGGTGGCGAAACACTTTCAACTTTAAAAAGAAGCATTACTACTGTTGATGACGAAACGCCAATTCCTCAAATGTTTGAGCAGTTTATGAATAAACGTGAGCATATTGCCCAAGTTACCAAAAACGAATTTGGTGGTTTTGAAGGTATTGTTACACAAGAAGATGTGATTGAAACGTTGTTAGGTTTAGAAATTGTAGATGAAACCGATGGCATTGAAGATATGCGTAAATTAGCCCGTAAAAAGTCGAAACAAAGAGCCAAATTACGTGGTATAAATGAAGAAGAATCAGAAGAATAAAATTTTATTACTAAAATTGAGACTTAGTAATGCTA
>JAHDDA010000105.1:0-2447 GCA_020629595.1 Chitinophagales bacterium | reverse complement strand
CTTTCATTCTCTAAAATAGCAATATCGGCGGCTTTACCATGTAAATAAACACCTAATTTTGCCGCCGAAAGTGTATCATAGCCCTGAGAAATTAAAGCAGTTATAATTCCAGTAAGCACATCGCCACTACCACCAGTTGCCAAGCCCGTATTCCCTGTAATATTAAAATGAACAATACCTTTTGTGTCAATTACGGCTGTGAAAGCATCTTTTAAAACAACCACAATTTTATGTTTTTGAGCAAATTGTTGTGCCGCTTCTAATTGCCCAAAAGCATCGTTGGTTTCAACTTCGCAAATACGTTCCCACTCGCCTCTATGTGGTGTAATTACCGAATTGGGCGGTACTTTTTTCCAAAGTTCTTGTTGTTTCGATAAAATATTTAAAGCATCGGCATCAATTACCATTGGGCAATTTGTTTGACCAATCAAAAAAGAAAGTGCTTTTCGGCTAGCCTTTTTTATGCCTAATCCTGGTCCTATGGCTACAACAGAATAGGCGTTGGTGACTAAGCCTTCCGAAAAACAAACTTCATTCACATCAACCAAAGCCATAGCTTCAGGAACAGAGGTTTGTAATATTTCGTATCCACATTTTGGAACGTGAACGGTGAGTAAACCAACCCCTGCTTTTTTACAAGCCTTAGCCGATAAAATACAAGCACCCATTTTACCATAACTTCCAGCTATTAACAAAGCCCTACCCATTGTTCCTTTATGTGTAAATCGGCTTCTTTTTTTATAAATAGCTTGTACATTGGGTTTTCTAATAACTTGAAATTGGGCATTTACTTTTTCTAAAAACTGTGGATGTAAGGTAATATCTAAAATTTCTAACTTCCCAAAAAAATGATTAGTTTCTGGAAAGAAATATGACAATTTAGGCATTTGAAATGTAAGCGTAAAATCAGCAAATACAATATTTTCTAAATTATTTTTTGAATTATTTTCGGCAAACAAACCCGAAGGCATATCAATTGAAACAACTAAATTTTTAGATTGATTTATTATGTAAAATACTCTCTGTAAAAATCTATTAACGGTTCTACTTAATCCAATACCAAAAATGGCATCAATAATTACAGCATTTTTAGGAATTTTGGGAATATCTCGAACTAAAGTAACAGTATTAATCTCAACACCTAATACAGTAAGTCTTTGTTTGTTGGTAGCATAATCTTTAGAATGATTTTTTGAAAAACTAATTTCGTAAACGAGAACTTTGTAATTATTTTTATACAACATTCTTGCTAAAGCCAAACCATCTCCACCATTATTACCAATACCACAAAAAATAATAAAATGTTGTTTTTTATCGAACTCTTGTTTAAACCAATTGAAGCATTTAGTGGCGGCACGTTCCATTAAATCAGTAGAACTTATTGGTTCATTTTCAATAGTATAATTATCGGCTTGTTTTATTTGGTTGGCTGTTAAAATCTTCATTTATAAATGTTGGTTCAAAATAGATAACTGAAAACTCATTTTTAAAAAGTAAATTTACTATTCATAAACTTAGTATTGCTTATTTCACTTTCAAAAAATCATAAATCATAATTCGTAATTCATAACTCAATTAAAACCTTTTCTTAATTTTGCCGTCATAAAAGGAGTATATAGTTTTATAAAATTTTTAAAAATGAAAAAGATTGTATTTATTTTTTGTGCTTTAGTGTTTTTTGCAAGTTGCGATTCTGCTAAAGTATTAAAAACCTTAGAAGATATAGTAGATGCTAGCGCAGGAAGTGGAGGCGTTTCTAATATTGAAATTGGAGCAGGCTTAAAAGAGGCATTAAATATTGGTATTGTAAAAGGAGCAAGTGCTGTTTCTAAAACAGATGGTTTCTTAAAAAATCCACAAATTAAAATTCCTTGGCCCTCAGAAGTTCAAAAAGTTGCCAATACCCTAAATCAATTTGGTATGAATGGTCTTGTTGATAAAGTAGAAACTTCATTAAATAGAGCAGCTGAAAAAGCAGCAATTGAAGCCAAGCCAATATTTATGGCAGCCATTAAACAATTAACTTTTCAAGATGTAATGAGCATTTTGCAAGGGAATGATAATGCCGCTACTGAATACTTAAAGCGTACAACTTCAACAGAGTTGATGAGTAAGTTTCAGCCAATAATTAAAAATTCTCTAAATAACGTAAATGCTACAAAATACTGGGATGATGTGGCAAAAGCAGTTGATAAACCATTAATTAAGCAGGTTTTAAATGTTGATATTGGTCAAGTAAATTTAGATGAATATGTAACTGGAAAGGCATTAGATGGTTTGTTTACAATGGTTGCCAAAGAAGAGTTGAAAATTAGAAAAGACCCTGTTGCCCGTACTTCCGATATTTTGAAAAGAGTGTTTAGTTTACAAGATAACAAGAGCCAAAATAACTCAAATTCTAATACAAATTCTGGAGGTTCAACCGATAAAAGATTGAATAAACAATA
>JAHDDA010000104.1 GCA_020629595.1 Chitinophagales bacterium | reverse complement strand
TAATGATTGGAAAAAAGGTAGGTTGGCTCCGTAATTCATATTTTGTAAATGAATTGACTGAATGAAGGGTGCTAATTTTAGATTTTACACAAAAAAGACGTAGCAATGCTACGTCTCTACAAATCTTTTAAACTACCTCTGCAACAGCTCCTTTTACTGTTTCTACCAATTCTCTTGCTTTTGCTTCGGTTTCGCTTTCGGCATAAACTCTAATAATTGGTTCTGTATTAGATTTACGTAAATGTACCCATTCGTTTTCACTAAAAAACACCTTTACACCATCAATGGTTACTTGTTCTTTATCGGCGTACATTTCACTCATTCTTGCCAAAAGGCTTTCTAAATCAACTTCGGGTGTTAATTGTATTTTGTCTTTTACCATTTTAAAATCGGGATAAGTAGCTCTTAGTTCAGAACAGCTTTTATTTTCGTGTGCTAAATGTGATAAAAACAAGGCTACACCAACCAAAGCATCTCGTCCGTAATGCAATTCTGGTAAAATTATTCCTCCGTTTCCTTCGCCACCAATAACGGCATTTTCGGCTTTCATTGTAGCCACTACATTTACCTCACCTACTTTTGCAGGGAAATATGTACAATTGTGTTGTTGGGTTATTTTTTTTAGAGCAACTGAAGAAGATAGGTTGGAAACTGTACTGCCTTTTTTGTGTTTCAAAACATAATCGGCAACAGCAACTAAAGTGTATTCTTCGCCAAACATAGAACCATCTTCGTTTACTATAGCAAGGCGATCAACATCTGGATCACAAACAAAACCTAAATTGGCTTTTGTTTCTACAATTTTATTTGATAAATCTTTTAGGTGTTCGGGCAGAGGTTCTGGATTATGAGGAAACTGCCCATTTGGTTCACAAAAAAGAGGAACAACTTCGCAACCTAATTTATCTAACAAAACAGGAATTGAAATGCCACCTGTTGAATTAACCGCATCAACCACTACTTTAAATTTCTTTCTTTTAATGGCTTCAACATCAACTAAGTCAAGGGCTAAAATTTCATCAATATGTTGTTCAATATAACTTGCATCGTAGGTGTAACTTCCCAAATCATCAATTTCGGCATACTCAAAATCTTCGTTATTGACTTTTTCTACAATTTCTGCTCCTAATTCAGCCGAAATAAATTCTCCTTTTTCATTCAATAGCTTTAAGGCATTCCACTGGCGAGGATTATGGCTTGCTGTTAAAATTATTCCGCCAGCGGCTTGTTCCCATACTACTGCCATTTCAACAGTTGGCGTAGTGGATAATCCTAAATTTACGACTTTAAAACCCGAACCAATTAAGGTGCCTGTTACTAAATGAGCAACCATAGTGCCAGAAGTTCGAGCATCTCGCCCTACAACTATTTTACGTTTGTTGGTACTTTTTAGTAAACAGCTAGCATAAGCACTTGTAAATTTTACAATATCTAAAGGTGTTAATCCATTGTTTGGTTTTCCACCTATTGTTCCTCTTATTCCAGAAATTGATTTTATTAAAGTCATTTATATAGTTAATGAGTTAAACAGTTTGTAAGTTAAACTTAATAATACCTAAAACCGTTGTTATATTTTTGCAAAATTACGACCATTTTAACAGATAATCATTATAGTAATTTGTAACTTATGAACAATAAAAAAGAATGGTTTGCTAGTTGGTTCGATTCGCCATATTACCATATACTTTATAAAAATAGAGATGAAGCTGAGGCTCAATTATTTATTGAAAATTTAGTGCAAAAATTAGCTTTAAAAAAAGGAGATAAAGTAGTTGATTTGGCTTGTGGCAAAGGTCGTCATTCTTTTGAGTTGTCTAGTTATGGCTTAGATGTTTTGGGCTTAGACCTTTCGGCAAATAGTATTGCTATTGCAAAACAGCAAAAAGCTGACTACTTAAATTTTAGGGTTCATGACATGCGAAATGCTTTTGGTAATAATGAATTTGATGCTGTATTAAATTTATTTACAAGCATTGGTTATTTTGAAGATACAAATGATAATTTTAAAGTTATTGAAGCTGTACATAAATCATTGAAACCGAATGCTTGGTTTTTAATTGATTTTTTTAATGCGCATAAGGTTTTGAAAAATTTAGTTAGCTCTGAAATTAAAACGGTTGAAGGAATAAATTTTGCAATTACCAGAAAGTTTGATGAAGATAGAAATGAAATTGTAAAATCTATTTCATTTAAAGATAATGATGAAGATTGTTTTTTTGAAGAAAAGGTTCAAGCAATAAAATTTGAACATTTTAGTAAACTATTGAGTAATTATTTTTCTATTGAAGCTGTTTTTGGTAATTACTGTTTAGATGGCTTCGATTTAGAAAATTCTGATAGGTTAATTTTATTGTGTAAGAAAATTTAAAAAATAAAGTTTTAGGAATCAGCCACTTCTGATTCCTAAAACTTTGTTTTAATTACTACTCAAATTTTGCCAATTCTCCTTTTAAAAAATTAATAGTTTCTATTGAAGTTGGATCTAATTTTCGCATTTCGGCAAGGTGCAACGAAAGCCAATCGGCAATATGAGCCATATATAACATTCCTTCAATTTTTGAACCGCCATTTACACCAATTTCATAAATTTTTGGAACTAAATTTGAAACCACTTGCTTTGTTAGTTCAAAGCGTTTAGCTGTTCTTTTATATACTAAGTCTGTTTCAAAAAATATTGGAGCTAAATTTTCTGCTTCGTCTTCCCAACCTAAAATTTCATTATGGTTCATTTCGGGTAAAATATGATGCCAACAAAGTAATTTAGAATTTTCATTTATTTGTTGTCTCCAACGAACTGCCAATGATTCGTAACCGTCTGGAGCATAAAAGATCATTATTTTATCAATTACTTCTTCGGCTATTTCTTTAGCAAAAGCATCAATTTCGTCTTGTTTAGAGTTTAAAAGCTCAATAGTGTTTTGTAATTCGTGTATAAAATCATCGTTTATAAAACCGTAATGATTTAAGGTAAATAATTGCTGTACTAAAGAGTAGCCCATACACGCACGTGGAGGCATTCCACCAGGAATTTTTATAAGTCCAAAGTTGTGAGCTTCAGCCATTTCTGCTAATTTCCCTCCAGAAGAAATACCACTTATTAATGCTCCTTTTTCAATTGCTTTTTCAAGGGCTTCAATAGTCTCTTCGGTATTTCCTGAATAGGAAGAAACAATAAAAAGTGTATGTTCATTTACCCACGAAGGAATACTATAATCTTTATTTACGGTAAATGGAATTTTAAGCTGATTGCCTACCATATCGTAAACCATATTGGCACCAATGCCCGATCCGCCTAAACCAGAAACAACAATATTTCTAATTTCTCTTTCATTTTCTGGTAATACTGCTTTTTCTCCAATTTTTAAAGCATCTGTAAGTTGCTTTGGGAAGTTTTTTATAAGATTTCTCATTATTATTTCAATTTTACAACAAAACTAATGTAGAATACGAATTTTATGGAATAGTGTTTTATTTATTGAAAATAAAAAGCCAGAAGATAGCATAAACTACGCTTCTGACTATTTAAAAAATAAGCTTTAAAAAGCGAATTATTGCAATAGGCTGTAAATATCTGTGGGATTTTCAACTAACATAGCCTTATTTCCCCAAATTACAATAGGTGCTTTTATTAATTGTGGATTGTTAATTAGAATATTTAACCAACTTTCCATTGTAAATTCCCTGCCTTTAATATTTGCTTGATAATACGGATCAGCTTTGTTTAGTAACTTTTTGGGTTCAAGTTTAAGCTGATATAATATGGATTTCATTATAGTTGCTGTTGGTGGGTTTTTATCCATTGAGTATGATTTTACGTGCTTTACCAAAGTTTGTGCATAAGCATAGGTTTTTTTTCCTACCGATGATTCTGGATTGTAATAAACAAGCATTTCATTTTGTTGAGTTTTCATAAGCCTAAATTTTGTTGTTTCTAAATATAGGCTAAAATGTAGAGAGATGCACAATTAAATTACCACTAAGCCCAATCTTTTAGAAATTTCGGTTTGCATTTTTTTTAACTGCTGATGTACTTGTAATACTTCAATAATGGCAGTATCATCTTTTAAATGTTTTAGTTTTTCTTGATTTTGGCTTATTAAATCGGTAATTTTTTGTAGTTTATATCTATCTAAAATTTCCTTAACTTCTTTTTTATAATGTTTGCCATCGGGTGTAACAATTACTTGATGTTTTGTTAGCCAGTTTTCACTTGGTTCAGCCACATCAGAAGCTATTTGGGTGCTTACTTGTGCTATTGCTTGATTTTGATGATTTAAAAAATGTGATTGTGGGAGTAATTCGCCATTTTCTAAACCATTTAAAAATTCATTAAAAATTTGCTTATAAATTGGTAAATCAAAAGAAAGTTCTGAATCTAAGATGTTTCCAATTACAAAAGGAATAACAAAAACTTCTTCTTCAATTTCTTTATCGCCATATAAAAGCATTGCTCTTATTAAGTTTTTTTCCAGTAAATGAATATACTTATTGGCTTCAACATTAAGCGTTTTTACTTTGTTTTCAAAGGCTTCTTCAGGTAATGGAATATCGTAATCATCTTCATCTGGATAATAGTTTCCATCGCTGTCAAAATTGCTGTTTTGTGGAGGTGGTGCTTGATATTGTGTTTGTTGTTTAGCTCTTTCCGCTTGTCTAGCTTCTCTTTCTTTTTGTTTTTGGTAATTTTTAATGCGTAATTGCTGTTGTTTGTTTACCTCTGAAATTATTATATGTTCTTCAACATCGAGTAATTGGCTAGATTGTTTTATATATAGTGAACGTTTTATTGGGTCTGGAATATTTGCCAAACTTTCTACAATACTGCGAATTGCTTTGGTTTTCTTTATAGGATCGTTGGCAACTTCTTCAAGTAATATTTTTATTTTGAAAAGAATAAAATCATTGGCATTTTCTTTTATAAAACTATCAAAATGGTTTTTTCCGTTTTTTGTAACAAATGAATCGGGGTCTTCACCTTCAGGTAAAACGGCTACTTTCAAATTCATATCGGCACTTAGCAACATATCTGTTCCACGCAAAGCGGCTTTTATTCCTGCTGCATCACCATCATACAAAACTGTTATGTTTTGGGTAAATCGTTTTATTAGTTGAATTTGTCCTTCTGTTAGTGAAGTTCCAGAAGAAGCAACCACATTTTCTATGCCTGCTTGGTGCATTGAAATTACATCTGTATAGCCTTCAACAAGGTAACAATTATCTAATTGCCGAATACTTTTTTTGGCTTGAAAAATACCATACAGTATTTTATTTTTTATGTAAATTGGGGTTTCGGGTGAGTTAATGTACTTGGGTTGCTTTTTATCGTTGGTTAAAATTCTACCAGCAAAGGCAATTACTTTACCCGAAAGGCTATGAATTGGAAAAATTACCCGCCCACGTAGAAAATCATATTGTCTATTATCTTTTTGTCCAATTAGTCCTAGTTTTAGGGCGTAATCTAAATTGTATCCTGCTTCTTTAATTCGGTTTAAAAGTGCTTGGCTTTGATTTATGGCATAGCCTAACTTAAATTTTTCTATTGTTTTGTCAATAAATCCACGTTCTTTAAAATACCCTAAGCCTACGCTTTTTCCTTCATCAGTTTCAAGCATATTTTTAATGTATTCTGCCTGAGCAAATTCATTTAATAAATACAAACTATCGTTAAGTTGTTTGGCTTTTTTAGCCGAATCATCATTAAACTCAGGGATTTCTATATTGTATTTATTGGCTAAAAAACGCAATGCTTCGGGGTAGGAGAGTTGCTCGTGTTCCATTATAAAACCAACAGAGTTTCCTGCCTTGCCGCAACCAAAGCATTTAAAAATTCCTTTAGTAGGCGAAACGGTAAATGAAGGTGTTTTTTCGTTGTGAAAGGGGCATAAACCCAGCATATTCGCCCCTCGGCGTTTTAGGGTAACAAAATCCGAAACTACGTCTTCAATATCGGCGGCATCTTGTATGCTTTCAACTATGTTTGGTGGAATCATTAATGAAATTTGGAAAGTGTAAATTTAGGGTTTTTCTTTTAATTACATTCAGTATTTACATAAGTATCAAATCTAAATTATGTTTACTCAATTTTAGCTTCTTTTTTCTTCATACTTTACTGAAAAAAGAAAAGCCTCAAACCTTTTAAAGATTTGAGACTTTGAAAATTATTATTTTACTATGATTATTTTAACGTGGACGATGTGGTGTCATTTGGTTACCTCTTGAACGTCCATTATTGTTATTTTTATCCATTTTTCTTCCTTCACGTTTTTCAATATAAGCATTGAATTTTTCTTGCTGCTCTGGGTTTAAAATGGCTCTTGTTTCGTTTTTAGTATCATTTTCAATCATTCCTTTTTGAGTCAAATATTCTTGACGAGAAATGTCTCTTGCACTCTCTCTAAGCGTTTTTAAACGGTTAGCAGCATCTAAATTTATATTATAAATTGCTTCGTATTGGCGATCACTTAATCCCAAATTCGATTTCATACGATTTGTACGGCTTGTAGCAAATGCTTCTGGATTCATATTCCCGCCTCTTTGCCCACTACTATTACCACGTACACCTGTATTTTCTCCTCTAACACCTTTATTTCCTCTATTAACAGATGAATTAGCATTACCTTTTCTTATGCTGTCAACTCTCCCTTTTTTCTGAGCGTTCCCATTTCTTGCTTTGTTTGTTCTAGCATCTTTACGGTTTTCCATTCTTTCGTTGTGTAACTTTTCAAACTCGGCTTTTTGCGTTCTATTCATTACATTAGATAAATCTTCGTAAGCCTTAGCTTTCAATGCCTTCATTTTTTCTCTTTTCAAGTCTTGAGGCATTTTACTATTGCGAATGGTTTTCATTTCTTGAGCCGTATTGGCATTAATACCTCTTACTTGTTTAGCTTGTTTTTTGTTTAAGTTAAGCTTTTCAATTAAAGTATTAGAAAATTTAACGTGCTTTGCATCTTTAGTTTCATCAGCATTTTGCACTCTTTCTGTTTTTGATTTTGAAATTCTGTTCTGAGCAAATGTATCTTGACTAATAAAAGAAAAACAAGCCAAAGAAAACATTCCTGAAATTAATAACTTTTTCATAATTGTATTTTTTAATTATTGTTTTTAAAACAGATGTACCTAAGATATATTGAAAGGTATAAAAGTTTAATTTTGCCTTCTAAATTTGAAAAATTAAATGAAATTAATACAACAACATTTCCCTCATTTTAGTAGTGAACAACTAAATAAATTAGCTTTTTTCCACGATTTAATTATTGAGTGGAATGAAAAAATTAATCTCATTTCAAGAAAAAATATTGATAAAATAGAGGAGCAACATTTACTTCATTCACTGGCAATAGCCAAGGTTATTGATTTTAAAGATAATTCCAAGATATTAGACGTAGGAACTGGTGGAGGGTTTCCTGGTATTCCGTTAGCAATTGTTTTTCCAGAGGTACATTTTACTTTTGTTGATTCAATTCAAAAGAAAATAAATGCTGTAAAAGATATGGTTGATAGGCTTGATCTTGAAAATGTAAGGGTTATTCATGGTAGAGCTGAAAAAGTAAATGGAAAATTCGATTTTGTAACAGCAAGAGCAGTAGCACGTACTGAAAAATTAGTTATGTGGACTCGTAAAAAAATTAGTGGAAAATCGAATGGGAATACTTTGGCAAATGGTTATTTATTACTTAAAGGGGGCAATTTGGAAGAGGAATTAGAAGAAGTTATGTTACCTTACATTAAGTATTCTATTGCTGAAATGTATGAAGGTGAATTTTTTGAAACTAAATATGTGATTTATCTAGCGAAGTAAATTGGAAAATCAAGAATTTGAGAATTAAGAAGCATACAATTCTTAATTCTCAAAATTTCTTTAAGATTATTTCATTCGTAAACCTGCATTTACTTTTACTTCAATATTTTCGGCAATATTGTAAAATACAATTTTAGGAACTTTAATTTTATGATCTACTAAGGCAACTTTAAATGTGCATTGAATAGTTGGGAAGCCATTTTCTACAACAATGGTTGCTGGTAGGCTAACTTCTTGTGAAACGCCATGAATATCTAATGAACCAACAGCTTCAAGTGCATAAATCCCATCTTCAGTTAAATCATAATCACCTTCAATTTTTCCTTTAAAAGAACCATTAGGATATTTGTCACTTTCCATATAGTTTTCGTTAAAGTGTTCTTGCATTAATGCCTTTTCGAAAACAAAAGATTTAATTGGAATACGAAAGGCAAATTCATTCGTTTCAGAATCTATTGCACCAATTAAGTCTGAATTTACAGCCTCTATATCTTCTACTGGTGTTGATGAAAAGAAATGAACTTCGGTAATATCCGTTACATATTTTTGTGCTGAAAGGCTTAGCACACTAAAAATGCTTAGGGCAAAGAATAACGCTAATTTTTTACTTATTTGATTCATAATTTTAAGTTTTAAAAAGTTTTGTATTATTGAATACAATATTGCAACTTTAGTTTAAATGCTAGTTGTAGTACAACGGACATAT
>JAHDDA010000103.1 GCA_020629595.1 Chitinophagales bacterium | reverse complement strand
TAGCAGTTAATGGATTTACGAGAAAAGAAATAGTAAATAAATTCAATATTGAGTTCAGCGACTTATTAAATGAAGTAGGTCAAAAACTCAATATTGTAACACTTAATTCTATTATAAAGAATAATAAAGATTTTCCTTTGAATACAGAAGCCGATGCAAAGGAGTTACGAAAATATAACACAAAAGAAAGTACAGAAATTGAAACCTATCTTGTAGAAGAACTAATAAGAACAGGAAATAAAATTGATACTGAAAAGGTAGTTTTAAAGCTGAATAAGGCGTTGAATTTATCACAGGTATTTGATGCCAAAGATTTAAAAAACTTTGTTAGAACAGCAAGGAAACGATACACCGAAAAGATTAAGCAACCGATATATAACCGTTACCAACATATCACAGAAAAACAAGCATCATTAATACACCAACAGATACAGGAGTTAGAAACATTACTTGACTTAAAACCTGCTATTGGAATAGCTGAAACATTACCAACAGAAATAAAGCGTATTTCAATAAATATTCCAGCAGATGTAATTGAAGCAACAGCAAAAAAAATAGCCAAGACTTACGGAAAAGAAAAGGCGAATGAAGTTAAACAAGCCTTTGTTCAGTTTGCACACCTTTTAAATAATGCAGATGAATTAACACAATTAGAAAAATTACAATGTATTCCGTCTTACTTCATTACAGATATGTTATTTAAGTTGTACGACCGACTGAATAAAGTAATAGGAAAAGATTTAATTCATAAACAAGAACATCAAAAACAGAACCACAGACACCGTTTAGAAATGTATGCTAAACAGAAGCAACTGGATTACTTATATACGTTTGCCACAGGTTTAAATTTAGAACCACAACAAACAGAAGCCTTAGCAGAAACAGTAATAAATACACAAATGAATGAAACCGAGTTTATGAAATGGTTTAAAGAGCAACAAGAACAAGCCACACCCTTAACAGGCTATTCCGAAAAAACAGAAGTTAATAAAAATCATTTTGGATTGATTACAGTATTTGTAACAGATGCAACGGTATTTGAAAAACCATTGAAGCAAACCACCGATATAGTACCATTATTACAACAATATTATTTCATAATAAAGAACATTCACACCTCCACAAATGAAGTAGAGAAAAACATATTATTGGAACAAGTGGAGGGAGTTTATAACAAGATTATTCACTTAATGCAAACAGGCGTTACCACCATAGCCACAGGCGAAAAAAAGCAATACAGCAAAACAGCAGTTGGAAAAGTGGAGGGTAAACACAATGAATTTTTAAACGCATTTAAAATTCAACAATAATGATAACAGGTATAATAGAAACAGTAGAACAAAGTAATAAAGCTATTCGATTGAGTGAACCGATAGGCATATATAACATACTGTACCCATCACAGAAACGATTTATTTTAGATGTATCACAACCCACTACAATATACATAGCAAGTCCAAAGGTAGGAAAAACACAAGGTGCATTACTTTATATGTTTGGCGTTGTATGTGGTATGTTACCAGCTAAAATGATACCTGTAAATGAAACAGAAGACAATACAGAATACATACTTGAATTTCTATTGAAAGGCGAAAACATTTATTGGTTCGGTGCATACCATAGTACAGCAATGGACGCTTTAAGTAGATTTCAAAAATTACTAATACCGTACAAGAACCACCCTTTATTAAAGTGGAAAAAGAGTAGCAAGGAGTTTGAACACATACACTTTACAGAAATTGATGTTAAGGTATTCTTTGCAAGTGGTGTAAACCCTAATTCAGTATATGGACGTGAAGCAAGTATAATTTTTATAGATGAAGCGTCAAGATACAGTTCAGATTTTTATGCGATGGCTTTTAGTATAATAAGTAAGACAAAAGGACGGTGTATAATGTTTGGTAATTATTACGGCGAAAACAACCCTATGCAACAAATGGCAAACGATAGTGAAAGGGTAACAGTACACCAAATGACGGCACAAGATGGAATTAATGAGGGTATTTTAAGTTTAGCACGATTAGAACAGATACGGCAAACAATGGATTTAGCAGACTTTGAACGCTTGTATTATTTGAAACAAGACAAAAGCAATAGCAAACGTTTCTTTTCATTATTTGATGAAGAACAGCATACAAAAGACATTGAATACCGAGATAGCTATTTACAGGTAAATAATAACAGCAGGGAACTATGGCTTAGTTTCGATTTCGGTGTTACCCTATGTGGTTGTATAGTAGCAGTATATCACAAGCAAACAAACACCTTAGAAATTATTGATGAAATAGTAAGCAAAGGAAAAGGCTTGTTACATTGTTTGAATGAATTGATATTGAAGTATAAACCAATATTTAAAAGTAGAACAGTAAGAATAACAGGAGACGTAACAGGAAATACAGGAAAAACTATTGACCCCAACCGTACCGATTACAAGATTATCAAAAAAGCATTTAGAGAACACGGATTGCGAACACCAAAATTTAAAGTTCCAAGTTCAGCAGATACTAACAAGATTTACAGGGAACGATGCAATGTAATTTTCGGAGCAACAGGAACAGATACACAAAACCCTATACATTGCTATATAAATTCATCTTGTAAATTATTGATACAAGATTTAAACTTTGTGGAATGTACCATTGAAAGAAAAACCACAAGTGAAGTTATCAAACAAACTAAGACAGGAAAAAACAGTATTTCCAAAAACCTAAAGAATGATGACTTAACACATTTAGGCGATATGTTTAAATATTTGTGTACCGTAGTATTTTGGAAATTTAATTTTGGTTTATTCTTAGAACATTTGAACATTCACGATTTAAAAATGATGAAACCCAAAGGACTTAAAGAAGTGGAATAATAGAACAGATTTTAAATATATTTAAAATGAAGCCTTAGCAGTAGATAATATTGTTAAGGCTTTTTAGTTGGTAAAAACTTTAATTCAGAAAATTAGCAAATAGGGTAAAAAGTGGCTTACTTGCTTTTAACTGACAGCACATAATGACAGTATTTAAAATTAATGAATTAAAAAACCCTCATAAATCATTGATTTACAAGGGTTTAACTCCAAAGATTAGCAGACCTACCAGAACTTACACCTTTTTAATTGCTACCCTATAAATTTTAATCTAAAAGCAATGATTTTCAAAACTTTATGAATTAATATAATTAAACTATATTAAAGTTAATTAAAATAAACCTAACTTTGAATGACAGTATTTAATGACAGTATTGTAAAGTTAGTTAAAAATGAGAGAAACAAAAGCAAAGTTTGTATTAATTGGTAAACCAACCGATAAAACAAAACAGATTTATCTTAGAATGATATACAAGGGTAGCAAAAAAACATTCTATACAGGACAAAGGGTAAACCCTAATGATTGGAGTTTAGAATTTCAACGAGTTAAACAGGGTGCAAAATTCAATAAAACTATAAATGAACATTTAGATAAAATTTCAGATTTAGCAAACAATACTTTCAATCAAAGTTTAGGCAATGGTTCGCAAACGTGCCTAATTGATGTTATGACAGCTTTAAAAGAAAAATTTAAACCCCAGCAATTAAAACCAAAAGTTGAACTACCTAAAATTGAGTTTTGGAATTTATACGATGAAGTTGTAAACGATTCACAGATAGCTGAAAGAAGTCTTAGTAAAAGAACCATTGATAAATACATAGTAATTCAAAAACGACTAAAGAAATTTGAAAAGCTGAAAAAGTACCCTTTGACCTTTGAAAGTATTACACACGCTTTTTACTCAAAGTTTTTAAAGTATTTACAAGAACAACAACTTGCACCCTCGACAGTTGGAAACCACGTTAAAACCATTAAAGCAATAATGAACGAGGGTTTACGCTTAAAACTTCATTCTAATTTAGATTTTCAAACATTTAGAAAGCCAAAGGTACAAGATGCCGTTACAGTAGCTTTAACCTTAGATGAAGTAAGAACGCTTGAACAAATGGACTTAACAGATAACAAGCGACTTGAAAAAGTAAGGGACTTGTTTATTTTCGGAATTTGGAGTTATCAAAGAATTTCAGATTTTGCGACAATAGGAGCAGACCAATTACAAAAAGATTGTTTTGTTATTATTCAAGAAAAAACCAAAGTAAAAAGAACCATAAGTTACGAACCGATACAGGTACAGATACTTGAAAAATACAACTACAATTTAAAACAGTTGTATCATTCCAAAGTGAACGATTACTTAAAAGAATTATGCAAATTAGCAGGATTTGATACTAAAGTTATTGTTCCGATTACCAAAGGAAAAAAGACCGAAAAAAAGACTTTTGAAAAATGGCAATTAGTAGCAAGTCATACAGCAAGGCGTACAGGCTTAACGCTTTTATACTTGAAAACTAAAGATGCAATTACTTGTATGCAACTAAGTGGACACAAAACGGAAAAGGCATTTTTGAAGTATATCCGATTTGAACAAAATGTTGCAATAGCGAACTATACAGCAACCGAGAAACCAAAAGAAACCAACCTTAAAAAAGTTAGCTAACACCACTAACAACAAATACGCAATTAGCGTATATTTGTAAACTATGAAAGTAGAGTTACATAAATGGTTAAACGTTGTTGAACATATTGGAACAGATGCCATAATGTTAAACGCTTTTCTAATTTTTAAAACAAAGCTGAATTATTGCAACTGGCAAAACCTCAACGATGTAAAACAGTCTTTTGGAAATGCCGATGTAGTTACTTGTAAAGAATACACACGATTAATTTTTAATGTAGGTGGTAATAAATACCGTCTAATATGTGGTATTCACTTTAGTAAAACAAAGGCTTTGTTATACGTCCGTTTTGTAGGAACACACAGCGAATATGATAAAATAGATGTTTGTAATATAAATATGTTTTGAAATGGTACAGGAACTAAAATATACAGTAATTAAGACCTTAGAGCAGTACACCGAGTATTGCAATATTTATGAACGCTTAATGAATGAAAGCGAAACCCAGCACCAGCAGGAACTGGAATTGTTAAGCCTATTAATTAACGAATATGAACAGCGTACAA
This sequence comes from Chitinophagales bacterium, assembly GCA_020629595.1. Taxonomy (GTDB): domain Bacteria; phylum Bacteroidota; class Bacteroidia; order Chitinophagales; family UBA2359; genus JAHDDA01. The sequence goes on along the minus strand of JAHDDA010000103.1, from coordinate 3,490 downwards.
GTCCAACGCTTGACCTCAACCCTATTGAGTTACTAAAATCATTGCTTGACGATGTAGAGGGGAGCAACGCAAATTTTGCACGTTCAATAAATATTTCGCCACAGTTATTATGCGATGTTTTAAACTATCGTAGAAGCATAAGCAAAAACTTAGTTATCAAACTGGCAAACCGTTTTAAGATGCAACAAGAAGCATTTAGCAGACCTTATGAATTGAAATAGTTATGACCGTTGAGCAAAGAGAAAAAGCCGTTAAAGATTTACTAAGTACAGATACTTCTTTTGAGTTTAGGTATGATTATTATGATTCAAAAGAACATGGACTTGACACTTACAAAATAATTGTCAATGCCTATGGTATTAACTTTTATTTTTACCGCACCCCAACGCCTGACGATATAAGAGTAGAACAAGGAATTGAAATTGATAATTATGTTATAGATGAAATTTTAAATCAATTTAAAATTAAAATTGCAGAAGTCAAAAACGAATTTAAGAAGTTAAAAAATGAAGCCGATAAATTAGAAATTGATACAACTGATTTAAAAGAAGCAATAACAGAATTAAAAACACCTTTTGTATTAGATAAAAATTTAGTTTTCAGACGTGAAAAGTTTTACCAAAAAAGCGATTTTGAGTATTTAGTAATGCCACATATTAGAGAAATAGAGCAACTATATAACAATTATCGAAATATCAAATTAATAGCCTTAAAATCAATATTACAGCGTTTGGAACAGGTAGAGGAAAACCCCATCACCTCAACAAAAAATGGTTCACCTCAACAGCAAACAGCCCCACAAAACACAGAAGCCGATGCAGAAGCAACTGGAACAGATGCAGATAAACTAACACACGATGAACGTGGTTTGATTTGTTTTTATAATAAATGGAGGGTAACAAGCACCAACTGTGAAAATATCTTTATTGAAAAAAAACTTATTACCAAAGAATACGGAACAGGAAAAGTAGCAGAAAAAGGTTACAATAAAGCAAAAAATAAAAGGCTAAATTTTGAAACAGTAACAAAAGCCAACAACCAAAAAGTAAGATTTAAAAACATTGAACCCTACATTTTAGATAAATACAAAGATGAATTTAAAAACGATTTTGAAAAGCTAAAATCTATTATTAAAGAATTAGAAAACAAGTAAAATAAATAACCGAGTTATAACAGGTTATAACCATATTTTACTAAAATCGTGAATTTAAGTTTGTGCCAACAAATTAAACTGGTACAAATGGAAAATTCAATATCAAACCCTTATGAAGCATTATTTGCTGAAATAGGCGAACTTAAAGAACTTCTTACAACACATATACAAGAACAGCAGAAGCAACAGCAACAAGCACTAAAGAAGTTAGAAGCAGAAGCACCACAGGTTTACAACAAAACAGAAGTTAAAGAAATATTTGGTATCACAGACCCAACACTTGACAAATGGTGTATCAATGGCAATTTAACCAAAATTAAAATTGAGGGAAGTCGCAGGGTTTACTTTTCAAAAAGTGAAGTAAACAAATTACAAAGCATTAAGAACGCAAAGTAAGAAGTAAAGGCGTTGCGTTTACCTAAACACATATCAAACTGTATAGATACAGTTAAGTTCTATTTGCCTAAAGTTGGTACTATTGACCCCACAAGAAAAGGTAAAAGAGATGACCGTACAGATGAAGAAACTGGCGAACACTCAATGCTAAAACGTGAGATTCCAACAAGCAATAACAACCTAAAAGTATATGAACTGGATAATGTATTTAGTATAACCGTAAATTGTTATAATGCTTTAGGTGGTAAATTTTTGAATAAAAACAATGTTCATCTTCTCCTTAAATTTCTATGGAACAACGGAATTTACACCAACAAAAAAATGCTACTTAGTGCAACAGTTGGTACTGTTCACATATCAATAGATTTTCCAAGCGTACCACCAAAAGAAATAAGAGAACTGGAAAAGCTATTGAAACCTAAAATTGAAAAAATAAAAGAAGACAATGGATTTTATGCGAAATATAACAAAGTCAGCAGATTAGCAGTTTACGATAACGTAGCAAAGCGAAATAAAAAAGGCGTAAGGGTAGAATTGCAACTTGCAACCCAGCAACAAGCAAAAAAATATCTTAGAAAAGCAACAGGATTAAAAATTGATAAACCAACTTTAGGTGGTGTACTTCACACCGATTTCAATATTTTAAAAGATACATTTGAAAACACTTTTGAAAGCTATTTAGAAACTCCCAAAAGTATTAAAAACTTAAAAGATAGATTTATATGTAATGAGTTTTTAAAGTTGTTAGGAAACGATTTAAGAGCCTTTATAGCCATTATAAATAACAGTAAAGATTTAAACAATAAAGGAAAAGACCGTTTAAGAAAAACAGCTAAAACTTACTTTGAAAGCAAAGTTGAAAAGTTAGAAATTGTAAAGGAGTTTGAAAAGCTACCTATCAAATACGCTTGTATATATACAGGCAAAAAACGACATATATGTCTTTACACTAATTTCTACAAAAGAAGAAAAAAAGATAATAACCTTAGTGGTAACATAAATGATTTGTCAGATTATTTTTTAACTCAAATTGTGTTAGTCCCTCCCTAACGTTTTACCTTTTTTCAATATTCAAAAATACTAAATATTTTTTAAATGTGCATTTGTAAATCTATTCCTATAATACAATTAACTAACTTTTAAATCAATTTAAAATGATAGACATAGACTTAAAAAAAGTTTGCGATACAATATTAAATGAACTTGACGATAAAGTAAGATTAGAACTTGAAGACAAAATGAAAGACTTGTTTAAATCTTGTGAGTTATTGATTTTATTAAAGGATATGCTAAGTTTTATTTCACGACTTGAAGCCTTGAAAGAGCGTTATCCAAATGAAGAAAATGAACTGTATAAAGATGGCTTAAAAGCAATAACTGGTTTAAGTGCTGAAATATATCATACAGCTAAAGATGAACTTGAACGATTAGATAAAAAGTAATTTTTATTTATTCAAAATCTATGTAAATATAAAAATTCATTGATTAGATAATTTCTAATAGCTAACAATAAATTCCAATGATTTTGAAAGTTGAGGGAGCAGAGCCGACACTCCAAAACCTAATTTTTGAATGATTTGGAATTTTGAATTAAATAATTTTCAATCAATAACCATCTTTTTAAATATATTTAAAATCGTTAATTCTTAAATAATGCCTAAAACAAACCAACATACCAATAGTAAGAAAAAAGGAAACCCACGTTTAGTTGGTGGTTTTGTATGGATAGATTTCTTACGAAAAACTGAAATTTGGAATTGGTTTTTAGATGTAGCAGTTAATGGATTTACGAGAAAAGAAATAGTAAATAAATTCAATATTGAGTTCAGCGACTTATTAAATGAAGTAGGTCAAAAACTCAATATTGTAACACTTAATTCTATTATAAAGAATAATAAAGATTTTCCTTTGAATACAGAAGCCGATGCAAAGGAGTTACGA
>JAHDDA010000102.1:3205-8561 GCA_020629595.1 Chitinophagales bacterium | reverse complement strand
CTGAAACCTGAAACCTGTACAAAAATGCCCAATAAACTATATTATATTCTCATAATTTTTACATTTAGCATACAAGTAATATTGGCTCAGGGCGACTTCCATTATTTAACCGAACCAAAGGATACAAATGATATAGTAGAGCCAATTAATAATACCGAATTTAAAAGAAATACTAATTTAATTAAAACCGATAACTCAAAACAGAATAATGATACTATTTTAAGAATAGAAAAAATAGATACTACTAAAAAACAAGAACCACTAAGTTTTTTAGATAATAACAATGAAATTGAAGTTGCAACGGTAAATACTAATGATAAAAAAAATAGCACTAAACGAAATAATTATGTAATTCAAGAAAGTACATTTTTCTTTTACTTATTTTGTGTAATTACCATTTTATTTGCTATTAATAAAATTTATTATCCCAATTTTCTAAATGCTATTAGTCGTTCTTTTCAAAGTTTTAGAGCCACAAGGTTACAATTTGAAGATTTGTCATATAGAGATAATGTTCCAAGAATACTATTAACGGTAAATACTGTTTTAGTTTTTAGTATTTTGGTTTATTGGTTTGTAGCTAACTATTTCGAAAATACAGAAAATCCTATTCTTTTGTGGTTTGGTTGTTTTGTCGTTTTTCTGTTATTATTTGTGTTGCGTTTCGCTACTATCAAAATGATGTCAATTATTTTTCCTATGAGTAAAATTATAGACTACTATTCATTTAATATACAAATAATTAATATTGTTTTTTCTATCACATTTGCCCCAATAATAGCTTTTGCTATGTTCACAAATTATCTATCCGCTGCAGTTTTAGCAGGATTATTACTAGTTTTTTATCTGTTTTTCGTTGTTTTTCGTCTTTATCGTGGCTATCAGATAGGACAAAAGCTAATAATCAAGTATCCATTTTATTTTTTTCTTTATCTTTGCACCCTCGAAATTTCGCCTGTACTTTTATTGTACAAGTTTTTTGTAATTAATTAGGTTTTCTTATGATGTCAAACACTCCTAACGAGGCTACTGTGAATAGAGATAAAGAAGTAAAAACAATACTTATTTCACAACCTCAACCTACTAAAAGAAATCCTTATGAGGATTTAGCAGATAAGTATGGAGTAACAATAGACTTTAGAAAGTTTATTCAGGTAGAACCTGTTAATATTAAAGATTTTAGAAGATATAGAATCGATTTAACAGATTTTACCGCAGTTATTTTTATGAGTAAAGGAGCAATAGAGCACTTTTTTGCTTTGTGCAAAGAATTAAGAGTAACTATGCCTGCCGATACCAAGTATGTATGTGCTTCAGAGGCAGTTGCTTTATATCTTCAAAAATTCATCGAATTTAGAAAAAGAAAAGTTTTCTTCGACAAAAAAGACGGAAGAACAGATATTTATGCACTTTTCAAAAAGCATAAAGCAGAAAAGTTTTTATATCCTTGTGCCAATAATCGTAAGCAAGATATTCCCAACTATCTAAAAGAAAATGATTTCGATTTCTTTGAAGCAGTAATATACAATACAGTATCTAGTGATCTTTCTGACCTAGAAAATATCTTTTACGATATGATTGTATTTTACACACCGCTGGGAGTACAATCTTTATATGATAACTTTCCAGAATTTAAGCAAAACAACACACGACTAGCTGCTTATGGAAACGCAACCATAAAAGCTATGGAAGATAGAGGCTTAACCGTAGATGTGAAAGCACCAACAAAAGAAGCACCTTCAGTAAAAAGTGCTATTGAAAATTACTTAAAAAAAGTAAATCAATAACAATAAGAATTCTGAAAAAAGTAAAGAACTAACTGAATAACCCAATTAAATCTGTTTTAATTGGGTTTTTTGATTTTCGGCTTATTCCCATTTTATCTTAAGTTCAAATGAACCATAAATATGGAAACTTATCTTGCAATTTTTTTTAGATATACATAACAAAAAACGAATAATGTAAGATCGTTTAGGTACTTTTAATCTTTTTCAAGAGTAATTCGTTACCCTTTTTTATACAATAAGTCGAAAAAAAGCGTATATATTTATGCTAGATGGTATTATTAGTTATTTAAATCAACATTTTTTCAACATATTAAATTACCATATTATACACTTGAAAAGATATATCTACATACTAAACTTTTTGTTTTCGGTAGGATTGTTTAATCTTTCTGCCCAGCAAGATATTCAATTCTCGCAATATTTAAACCACCAATTAATACATAATCCAGCAACAGCAGGAATAGATGATGGCATTAATTTACACGCTTTAAGCCGTTTTCAGTGGCTTAATTTAGAAGGAGCTCCACAATCACAAGCCCTAAGTGCCGAAATTCCTGTACCTTACTTAAAAAGTGGCTGGGGAATTACTTTAGCAAATAGTTTTGAAGGAGCAATAAGAATTAGTAATCTACACTTTGTATATGCTTATCATCATAAATTACAAAGAGAAACATATATATCGGCAGGAATTGGTATTGGGCTGCAACAGCAAATGCTTAACACCAGTAAAATAATTACCCCTGAAGGAGTTAACAATTCAGAATCTATAAGTTTTAACGATAATTTATTGGATAATGATAATATTTCAGCACTTGCACCATCCTTAAATTTAGGCGTTTTGTTTAGAATGAAGCAATTAAATATTGGATTAAGTTTTGATGGAGGCATTTTTTCGGGATTTAAGTATAACGAATTAAACACAACAATAAGTAATCCAGTCAAAATTGCCGTTCAAGCCAGTTATGAACTTGAGTTTAACCAACAATGGCGTTTAATTCCAAATGCACAGTTTAAAACAAGTCTAATTTACAATCAATTAGATTTAGCGGTACAATCAATTTGGAATGATTTTATAGAGTTCGGTTTGGGCTTTAGAGGATACAATAAAACCAACATTGATGCGTTAGTAGGTTTTGTTGGTGTACAAGTGAGAAAGAATGTAAAAGTTAATTACAGTTACGATTATACTATATCAAATTTTAACTACGTTTCTAAAGGTACACACGAAATTGGCATCCATTATGCTATAAAACCATTTAAGGGGAAGGAAAAAACGATAAAAAAAATATATAATACTAGATATTTATAAAAATTATTTAGGAAATTTTTAAGAAGTATATTTTTTTATTAATAATTTTACAAAAAATAGTAATAAAACAAATAAGCAAATGACGCGCAATTTATTAGTAGTTTGTCTTTCAATCTTTGGAATACTCGCATTTCAGAGTTGTTCTAATAACAGTTCTGCTTTAACAGGAAGTCAAGCTATAGGAAATGGTCAAGTAGTTGGAGTAGGAGCTTCAAACGCAAAGTGGTCCGTAATTAATCCTATGGGGATGTCTTACGTTCCTTCAGGAACATTACATATCGGGCAATCAGATCAAGATTTAAATAACAGCCTTACCAATAGAACAAAATCTATATCTATTAGTGGTTTCTATATGGATAATACCGAAATTACAAACGCAGAATACAGACAATTTGTTCACTGGGTACGTGATTCAATGGCATTAACCTACTTAAATGCTTTTGTTGATAATGAATCTGGAGAACAATATTTAGATTGGACATACCCAATTGATTGGACACCAGGCTCTGAAGATGCGAGTGCATTATCTGACTTGTATTTCCAAGGCGATGATCAATTCGGAAACTCTAAAGATATTGATTCAAGAAAATTGAATTATAAATGGGAATGGTACGATTGGAAAGAAGCCGCATCTGCTTCTAAAAGAAGTAATAAAGACGTTACTAGAAGTTCATTTATCAAAAAAGATGAAATTAATGTATATCCAGATACTCTTTGCTGGATAAACGATTTCTCTTATGCACACAATGAGCCAATGGCACGTTCATATTTTTCTCACCCAGCATTCGATGAATATCCAGTAGTAGGTGTTACTTGGGATCAGGCAACTGCGTTTTGTGCTTGGCGTACAGAGCTTTGGAATAATCATGCAAATGCTTTAGGCGGTCAAGAAATTGATCAATTCCGTTTGCCATTCGAATATGAGTGGGAATATGCGGCAAGAGGTGGTCTGGATGGTGCGCCATTCCCTTGGGGTGGTCCATATTTAAGAAATAGTAAAGGATGTTTACTAGCAAACTTCAAGCCTGGGCGTGGAAATTACCCAGAAGATGGCGGAATGTACACCGTTCCTGTGGCATCTTATAATCCAAACGAATACAATTTATATGATATGTCTGGAAACGTAGCAGAATGGACGTCATCTGCTTTCTTTGAAAATGCAAATTCATTCATTCACGATCAAAACCCAGATATTCGCTTCGATGCAGAAGAAGGCGATCCTATTACGTTACGTCGTAAAGTATTGCGTGGAGGTTCTTGGAAAGATATTGGATACTACTTACGTACAGGTGTTCGCCACTGGGAATATCAAGATACTTCAAAGTCATATATTGGTTTCCGTTGTACTATGTCTTTCTTAGGTCGTTCAATGGGCGATTTTAATAATTAATCAAAATATTTTAAAAGAAGAGGGTTCTTTAGCAATTTAATGGGCTTTCTTCTTTTTTTATTCACTTCCTTTACTCTATTCATTTTGTTTAGAAAAGCTTTTTTTATATATTAGCTATCTACATCTAATCTTATTAAAATAATTTCTTTTTTAACTATAAAAAATTAAATCCATGTTTTGGGAAGCTTATTGGTTTAAGTACATTAAAAATTTAGCAATTGGAGTTGCTGCAGGTTTCATTATTATTGGAGCCTTATTTAAAATTTTACACTTAGAAGGTGCAGATGAGATTTTATTCTGGGCTATGAGTGTTGAGGCAGGTATTTTCGTATTACTAGGAATTTTACCTCCAGAAAAAGATTATAAGTGGGAACGTGCTTACCCACAATTATTAGACAAGAGTATTAAGGTAAAGCCAGGTAAAACGCAAACTGGTACAGGTTTAGCTCAAAAGTTAGATGGTGCTTTAGCATCTGCCAAAGTTGATGATGAATTAATCAACAGCTTAGGAACACACATTCGTAATTTAGGAGACAACATTGGTAAATTAACCTCTGTTACAGATTCTGCTGCTGCAACTGAAGAGTATGCACGCAACGCTAAATCTGCCGCTGCTGCGTTAGGCAACATTTCTGGGGCTTATTCAAATGCTGCAGGAATGGCTGAAGGCTTAAGTAAAGCAATGGGCGATAGCCAAGCATATTACGATCAAGTTCGTTTAGCATCTGAAAACTTAGCGAAATTAAATGCGGTTTACCAATTAGAATTACAAGATTCTAACAACCACATTAAAGCTATGAACGAATTCCAAACAAACTTAAATGCTGTAATTGGAAACCTTAATGATAGTGTTGAAGATACTAAGCGTTA
>JAHDDA010000102.1:1970-3105 GCA_020629595.1 Chitinophagales bacterium | reverse complement strand
GAACATAAGTTATGGCAATACCTAAGGAACCGAGGCAGCTGATGATTAACATCATGTACTTGGTATTAATGGCACTACTAGCGTTAAGTATTTCAAACGAAATTGTAAATGCGTTTAAAATGCTAGATGATGGTGTAGTTGCTTCGAATGCAGCAATTGATGCAAAAATGGTTGATACATTCTCGGCTTTTGATGCAGCAGTTAAGAAAAATAAAGACGGTCAAATATATTTAGATAAGGCAAATCAAGCAAAAGGATATGCTGATGAATTTGTAACTTATATTGATGGTTTGCAGCAAAGTTTAATAAGTAGAGCTGTAGAAGGAAAAGACGAAGCCGAGGCTTTAGATGAAAAAGGATGGCCCGTAAATTTAACCGACCAAGATACACCAACTAAATTTATGGTTAAAGAAGGAAATGGTACTGAACTAGAGCAAAAAGTAAATGATTTAAGTTCAAAGTTCGAGGCTTTATTTGCAGATTATAAAGATTCTGATGTTGATAAAGAAAAGTTTGCTTCAGCTAATATGATGAAACTTCGTCCTGTACCAGCAGATTCTAAAAAGAAAGATTGGGCAGAATATACATTTGATCAAATGCCAATGGTTTCTGTATTAACTATTTTAGATCAGTTTAAAAACTCAGCTAAAAATACAGCTTCTGCTGCGGTTGATCAATTAAAAAATAATGTATCAAAAGAAGAAATTATTTTCGATAAACTAAAGGCGGTTATTGTTCCTTTAAGTGGTACTAAATTAATTCAAGGAGACAAATTTGAGGCGGATATATTTTTATCTTCTTCAGCATCAACTTCGAAACCATCTATTTCTGTAAATGGTAAATCTTTACCTGTTTCAGATGGTTCGGCTAAGTTCACAGCAAGCACTAATGCTTTAGGAGAAAAAACAATTAATGCAAAAATTACTTCTAAAGATGGATTTGGTAAATCAGTAACTCGTGATGCTAAGTTAAAATATACAGTAGTGCCACCACCAGATCACGTACCCGTTGTTTCTCCAAATAAAATGAATGTATTTTACATTGGTGTAGATAACCCTGTTACTTGTGCCATTACAGGTATAGCAGATAGCAAGGTAAATGCTTCAATCTCTAACGGAACAATTTCTCGTTCTGG
>JAHDDA010000102.1:0-1870 GCA_020629595.1 Chitinophagales bacterium | reverse complement strand
GATGCTAAATTTAATGTTGTTGCTTTTGAAGTAACATTAGCTTCTAAAGGTTCTGATTTACAAATTGCACCCAATCAAGGGGCTAAATTTGGTGGCAGAGCAGCTGAAATATTACAGAAAGCTAAGCCTAATGATATCGTGTTTTTTGATAAAATTAGAGCTAAAGGTCCAGATGGTTCAACACGTGATTTAGGAAGTGTATCGTTTAAAATTCAGTAATATTTATTTTGGCAAGAAATTTGGCTTGTCAATACTTGTAAAGACGTAGCACTGCTACGTCTTTATATTATATTTAGAATAAATACTTATTTTGTTAAAAACCGAATTTTTATTCTAATAATTTAACTTAATTGAAATAAACCTTTGCATATTTGCGTTTATCAAAGTGCAGTTATTTTTTGGTTAGTGAGCCAAGCCGAACTAAAAAATAAAATTAACCCTAATAAACACACTTTAATTAGATAGAAAGATGAAGAAGTTTTGGATTTTTGTTTTTGCTTTGTTTACTTGTGGCGTTTTAGTTGCCCAAGAATCTAATTCAGAATCAAATGAAACCCCAACGCCAGATGAAAATGGTAAAGTAATAGATTTAGGTATAGATTTTCCAGAGCCATTGGTTCAAGATGGTGCTTATGAGAAAATAGGAGTAAAAGAAAAAATTGCTTTAGGTTACGATCATATTCGTGAAGCAGATATTTTTTGGTCAAAAAGAATTTGGAGAGTAATTGATACTCGTCAAAAAATGAATAAATTTTTCGTAAACAATCATCAGTCATTTATTGAGGTTTTAATGGATGTTATTCAAAGAAATGCCGATGTTGAATTATTCGGCGATGATATGTTTACACAAAGAGTAGCTGCAGATGATTTATCAAAAATGTTAGGAAGTACAGATACAACTGAAGTTTATGATTTCGATACAGATACTTATATCCAAAAAATTACAACTAACGACTTCAATCCAAAAGCTTTTAACCAATTCCGTTTAAAAGAAGACTGGATTTTTGATGAAGAAACGTCAACAATGATTTGTCGAATTATTGGAATTGCTCCAATTCGTGATGTAATTGATCCAAATACTGGTCAAATTCGTGGTCAGCAAGCATTATTTTGGATGCACTATCCAAGTATTCGTAAATACTTAGTAAAATACGAAGCACAAAACAATGAAAATGATGGAGTTCGTCAAACTTGGGAAGATGTAATGGAAAGCCGTTATTTCGATAGTTACATTATAAAAGAATCTAACCAAGAAGATGCTAAAATTTCTGAACGCTTCAAAGGTAAAGATGCATTAAGAGCAGGCGAAAAAGTTAAAGAAACACTTTTAGAAAAAGAAACTAGTCTTTGGTCATATTAATTTGTAACAGCCAAAAGACATTAAGCGAGAAATTCATACACTGAGTTTCTCGCTTTTTTATTTTTGTAAAATGAAATTTATCTTATGTTTCATTAGCTTGTTGTTCTATGTATTAATATCATATTTTACTGAACGATCAAACTTTATTCAGTTATTTGGAATTTATACAATTCTATTTTCTATTTATTTATACTTTTTAAAAAAACAGAAAGTATTTAATTATTACTTCAACAATGATAAAAACACAACTGAGTCTTCTTTAAACCAAAGCAATAAATATTCAATAAAATTCTTATTGATATTTGGTTTATTAGCTCGCATTCTTCTTTTATTCTCTATTCCCAATTTCTCCGATGATTTTTATAGATTTTACTGGGACGGTGTCTTGTTTTCAAATGGTATAAATCCATTTCAATACTTACCATCTGAAATTATTCAACAAAATTTGAATATTGAAGCTATTAACCAAACATTATTCAATAATCTAAACTCACCAAATTATTATACCAT
>JAHDDA010000101.1:6932-8637 GCA_020629595.1 Chitinophagales bacterium | reverse complement strand
GTAAAAAGTTACTTACAAAACTATGTGAATCATTGATTAATGATGTGCCTGCACTAAAAAAAAGAGATAATAAAATTATTAGTGAGACGTATATTATTCCAAGATAATCTGTGTTCATTTTTTTGATTTTACGGTAATAAGAAAAACCTCCAAGTTGACCAATACAATCTATAGTTCATTTGAAATGAACGTAAACTATTGGAGTTTGGTAATCGTTCTAGTTTGGCAAATTCATTGAAAGTTTTTTTAGTAGGAAATTCTATAACTTCTTTAGTATTAATATCACATATAAAGTATGCGTTTTTATAATTGTAAAACCATGAATCTAAATTTCCTACGATTTTTCCACTTGTAATTCTAAATTTAGTAGTTTCTACTTCTTTACCATTCAAAGTAATTAAACCACTAATTTTTCCATATTTATTTCCGTTAATATTATCAATTGTCATATTGTTTCCTATTGGAATTCTAGCTAAATCTCCCAACCCATGATTTCCCCAATATGAAAACATCCAAGAGAATAAAAAGAAAAAAATACAAATAAAGATTAATGGTTTAATTTCTATAATTTTATGTAAAATTGATTTTATAATATTCGATTTGTTACTTACTTTTCTTAGAAGGAAGAAAAATAAGTAAGTATAGAAATAAGATAAAATACAAATTTTAAACAACTGAAATACAAAATGAAACAAAGCTTCCATAATTTCACTTTATCTAAAATCTTTTCAATTAAGCCATTTCTACATTTGGAGCTTTTTTAACTTTGCTTTTATTACTCATAAAAAACAGTAAAAACAAATTAAAAAAGTGCATTCCACCTAACACCATAACAATAAAACCAATTTTAATACTCAGCATTTCAATACTTTCGGTCATATTGGCAATATGGTCTCTTACTATTAAGTTTTGAAGGGCATAGCCAAAGTTAATTAAATAAAACCCCATTAATAAAAGTCGATTTATACTATCGGTTACCAATACGTTATTATCGAAAATACGTAATAGAAATACTTCACCATTGGTAAAAAGGGTTCTACCTACCCAAAAGGTTAAAGCTAAAGTAATGGCTACATAAGCCCCATAGGTCACTAATAAAAAGTCCATGATTTTAAATTTTGTTTTGAATTTTCAAAAATTATTGAAATTTATAATTAAAAAAATATTTTAGAAATAGAGTAGGACGTAGCATTGCTACACCACTACTATTTATTTAAAAAGTTTTAGTACATTTTTTACAAACCAACCCGATTCGGATTGGGAGAATTTGGATAAGAAAGTATTTGCAATTTTAGCATAATTATGTAATTCGCCTGTTGTTTTTTTAAATTCTTTATGTTTTGCGTTTTTTTCATCTAATTGTAATTTTTCAAAGTCACTTAGCATTTTAACAACTGGTATTAGTTCTCTACGTCTTCTTTCTTCGGCTACTTGAACACTCATTTTCCAAACATCTTTTTCCGCTTGAAAATATTCTTTTCGTTCGCCTGGCATATAGGCTTTTTCTACAATTCCCCAATCCATTAAAGATTTGAGGCTCATACTTACATTGCCTCTTGAAATATCTAATTCAGCAATTATATCATCAGTAGTAAGTGGTTCAGGACTAATAACCAACAAGGCATGTATTTGAGCCATTGTTTTACTTATTCCCCAAGAAGCACCTAAAACTCCCCATTGATGAATAAACCGTTGTTTAGCATTT
>JAHDDA010000101.1:0-6832 GCA_020629595.1 Chitinophagales bacterium | reverse complement strand
AAAAATACAAACATAAATACTTAGTAAACTTACATACCAAAAACCAGCATAAGTAAATTTCTCCCAAGGTTCTAAATGTTTCTTTTCTTGTTTCATTAAAAATTTAAGATAGTTAAAAGGTATTACTTTAAATTTAAAAGTATAGTCAAATTAATTTGTTAAATTTTTTGAAACAAAAAAACCTCAATCTTCACTCGAAGATTGAGGTTTTTAATTTATCGCTAAATTATAATGATTATAATTATGATTTTGCTTGAGCTCTTACAATTAATTTATCAGCATCACGTCCTTGTTGCGATTCTGGATATTTTGCTTTTATTTCTTTGTATAAACTTAAAGCCTCACCAGCTTTTCCTTGCGATTCTAAAGCTAAACCAGCTTTCATTAAATAGTAAGGTGTTGATAATTCATTTGGGTTTGTTGCAGCAGCAGCTTTGTATGCTGAAATAGCGGCATCTAAATCACCATTTTCTGCTAAGGCATCACCTTTTGCTCCTTTAGCCATAGCAGATAAAATTACATCTGAACTACTAAAGTTATTTAAGTGAGTAATGGCATTATCATATTCGCCTAAGTTTAGGTAACTAATACCTGCGTAATATTGAGCTAAGTTACTTGCTTTTCCACCATAAGTATCTATAATTTCTAAGAAACCTAAGCTAGAGCCATCACCGTCTAAAGCTACTCTAAATTCGTTGTTTTCAAATTTCTTTTGAGCTCCATACATATCGTTAGCCGCAGCCTTTACTTGGTTGGGAACGTGTACGTTAGTGTAGTAGAAAATACCAGCGCATACTAATATAATACCTAAAATACCAGCAGCAATTAATTTCCAGTTTTCTTCAGCAAAAGATTCAGCGGTTCGTCTAACTTCTTCTGCTTCTAGTAAGTCAACTTCTTCTACTACTTCCCCTTCTTCGTTTAATTGCTCAACTACTTCCTGTCCTTTCTTGTTAAGTTTGGTAACTCTTCTTTGTTGTTTTAATGACATTTTATAATGTATTTATTCTGTTTTCACTTCATTTTGAACTAAAATCCAAATTTTGGCTTGCAAATTTAATTCAAATTTTTTAACTCTAATGCTTTGTTTTTCTTAAAATGTAAATTTAAACTAATTATCTACAATCCTAAAAGGTTTCAAACCCTATTAGAACTAAAATATTAGTGTTTTACAAACGGATAATCGTGCTGTAAATACACATCTTCATATATTTCAGATGCATCTGGATAAGGTGAATTTTCTGCAAACTCAACACTTTCATTTACAATATCCTTAACCTTTGCATTTATATCTTTTATCCAATCTTCCGATGCCCATTTTTTATCCAACAGCATTTCTTTTACGTGTTGAATTGGGTCTTGAGCTTTATAACTAGCAACTTCTTCTTTAGTTCTATACTTTTGTGGATCTGACATTGAATGACCTTTATAACGGTACGTTCTTATTTCCAAAAAGTAAGGACCTTTTCCTTTTCTGCAATGCTCGGCTGCTTTATACAATGCTTTATGGCAATCTTCCGGACTCATTCCATCAACAGCTTCACTTGGCATTTCGTAAGAAGCACCCAACTTGTACAAATCTTCAATATTTGAAGTTCTTTCTACAGAAGTTCCCATAGCATAAAAGTTATTTTCAACTATAAATACTACTGGTAATTTCCAAGTCATTGCCATATTAAATGTTTCGTGTAAAGCTCCTTGTCTTGCAGCGCCATCGCCAAACATAGCAATACATACATTTTTTGTGCCATTATATTTTTCAGCAAAAGCAATACCTGCACCCATAGGTATTTGAGCACCTACAATTCCATGTCCGCCGTAAAACTTCTTAGATTTATCAAAAAAGTGCATTGAGCCACCTTTACCTTTTGAACAGCCTGTTTTTTTACCAAAAAGCTCTGCCATACACTCATTAGCGGTTAAGCCTTTTGCCAATGCCAATGCATGATCTCTATAAGCAGTAATTACAATATCGTCAGGTTTTAAAGCAGTTTGAATACCAGCTGCTACAGCTTCTTGTCCGATGTATAGGTGGCAAAAACCTCTAATTTTTTGCTGACCATATAGCATACCCGCTTTTTCCTCAAATCTTCGCATTAAAAGCATAGATTCGTACCATTCTAAATAAGTTTTTTTGGTGATTCTTGAAGACATAGCTTAAAATTTTATGCAAAAATAGAGAAAATGAACTTAACTTACTTGAACTTCGTGTTAATATCGTTAAGCAAATGGAACTGAACAACATAAAATTGACCAACTTTAAGAATTACAGCACATTAGTGGTTGATTTTGATGATAAATTAAATGTAATTACTGGTTTAAATGGTGTAGGAAAAACCAATTTGCTCGATGCAATTTATTATATCTGTTCTTGCAAAAGCTATTTTCAGGCTTCTGACAAATCGATAATTACTTTTGAACAAGGCTTTTTTAACATTACAGCCAATTTTAAGAAAAAGGCAGAAGATTATAATTTGTTTTGCAAATATTCGCCTCGAAGGAAAAAAGAATTTGAATGTAACAGAAATATTTATGATACTTTAGCCGAACATATTGGTAAATTTCCAGTAAGTATAATTACGCCAGATGATATTCAAATTGTGAAAGCTGGTAGTGAATTTAGGCGAAAATTGGTAAATCATACTTTATCACAAATTAGTGCTGAATATCTTTCTAATTTAATGAAGTACAATAAAATATTACAACAACGCAACGCATATCTAAAGCAAATTTCAGGAATTGAAAATATGACCAATTTTAGTTTACTTGATACTTATGATGCTCAATTGGTAAATTTTAGCAAACCTATTTATAAATTGCGAAAAAATATGATGCCAGAATGTACGCAGTTTTTACAAAATTGCTACGAACAAATCTCTAACGGAAGGGAAAAAGTTAATATTCAGTATATTTCTAATTTGAATAATAATAACTTTGAAGAATTACTAAAAACCAACAGACAAAAAGACCGAATTTTAAAGCGTACAACGGTTGGTATTCATAAAGATGATTGGGAATTTGGTATAAACAATCATTCGATTAAAAAAATAGGTTCGCAAGGGCAACAAAAATCGTTTTTAATAGCTTTAAAATTAGCTTTTTTTCAATTTGTAAAAGAAAAATTAAACATTGAGCCTATCTTATTACTTGATGATATTTTTGATAAATTGGATGCTACCCGTATAGCCGAACTGTTAAAAATTGTAACTGCCAATAGTTATGGGCAAGTTTTTATTACAGATGCCGATAGTAAACGTTTGCCTGCAATTTTAGATAGCTTAAATTTGCAATACAAACATTTTATAATTGAAAATGAAAAAATTTTATTAACCGAAACTTAACATCTAAAATCTGAAGATTTGTAAATGAAAAGAGAAAGTAATGAAGAAAGCCTTGGTGCTGTAATAAAGCGTTTAATAAATTCGCCTAATTGGAAGAATAAGGTAACGCAACACCGTATTATGAACGATTGGCAAAGCCTTATGGGAGATTCTATTGCCAAACGTACACAAAATATTTATTACAAAGATGGCGTTTTACAGATTACTTTTAACTCTGCTTCGTTAAAACAAGAAATTTTTTATAGTAAAGATTTATTAAGTCAAAAATTAAACGAAATACTTGGAGAA
This sequence comes from Chitinophagales bacterium, assembly GCA_020629595.1. Taxonomy (GTDB): domain Bacteria; phylum Bacteroidota; class Bacteroidia; order Chitinophagales; family UBA2359; genus JAHDDA01. The sequence goes on along the minus strand of JAHDDA010000101.1, from coordinate 3,203 downwards.
GGAGTCGTTGAAGAAATAATTGTTAAATAAGACTTTATATTTAACCCAAATTACGATGTTATTTGTATGGACAGCGATTTATCATGTCCAGTGATGCGATAAATCGCCATCAATACAAAAAAACGATACATTTAAAAAATATATTTTCGCACATCGCAACTTGGCTTATTTAGTTAATAGTGAAAAGTGATTAGTTGAATAGTTGTGATTTTTAGTTATAGCAAATCATTATCTAATTACAAATCACTACTCACTAAAAATTACACAAAATGAAACACTGGATAATAATAAGTTCAATTTTACTAAGTTCCTTTACGTTATTAGGACAAAAAAAAATAAATTTAGATATTGAAACGCTTTTTGGAGGCGATATTGAAACAGTAACTGTTACTGAAAAAAGAAATGAAGTTTCGTTTAGAGATAAAGAACGTGTAAAATATTATTACAGCCAAGCACAAGAATTGATTGCTAATAAAAGTTACACTTCGGCAATAAAAATGCTGAGTAAAAGCCTTAAAAAAGAAAAAAATAAAAAAGAACTTCTACAATTAAGAGGAAACGCTTATACCGAAATAGGAGAATTTAGTAAGGCGAAAAAAGATTATAAGAAAGCATTAAAAGTAGATCCAACAGATGCGGTTTTGAATTATAATTATGCTTCAATTTTAGTGAAATTAGGTAAGTTTAAAGAATCGATTAAATATTTTTCTACGGCTATTGAAAATAAAGAAAAATATCTTTTGGCATATCAGGGCAGAGCTGCCGCCAATACAATGAGCAAAAATTACCAAGATGCTATTAGCGACTATAATCAAGTAATTGATATTAATAGCTTTTTTATTGCCGCTTACAAAGGAAGAGGTATTGCTCGTAGTTTATTAAGCCAATACGATAGAGCCATTACTGACTTTTCTTATTATATAGATGCCGAACCTACCGATCATCAAGCTTATTATTATAGAGGATTGTCGTTTTTTAGTTTAAATGAAACTGGACGTGCTTGTAATGACTTTAATAAAGCGGCTACTTTAGGTTCAATTGCTGCACAAGTAGAAATGAAGAAAGTTTGTGGTATTGGTGGATTTTAGACAGCCAATAATTGAGTTTTATTGTAATTAATAATGTATTGAAAAATACCTAATAACTCATTTAAGTTGCCTAAATAGTATTTTTTGTTATCAATTGTTATCTGATTGTTTTCTAATTTTAAGAAAATCCAATCATCCGCAGTAGTTACACAGCCATATATTTTTTGAAGATTAATTCCAGACTTTTCATTATACAATTTTGTTCCAATCATTTGAGCAGCACATTGTGGAATACCCACTTCAATATCGTTTTTCTTGGCTTCTAAAATGGTAAAAATTGGTGTGTTTATTTCAAACGTACCTTCGTTTTTTGCTAAAATAAAATCACACTCGCCCGACAAACCTTTTTCTTTATCTACATTTAAAGTATCGCCAGAATAAATTGTAAAAAACTGCTCATTTCTTTTCATTAAATCAATTAAAATAGGCATAATAATTAATTCTGATTTTGCTTTTTCACTTCTAACTGGTAATATGCGTGCTAATTCTAAATCTTCAGAAAGGGCTGCACTAACAGCAAAAGGTTCAATTTTATCAAATAAATTTTGAACCTTATTGGTAATGCCAAATTTTTCATTAATTAAACTAAATGTAAAGTTGCTGTATGACATATACTGTAAATTTAAAAAGATTTCAAATTTTTGAATTATTAAAACTCAAAAATCTGAAATCGAAAAATAACTTTTACTTTGTTACTAAGCCTTTAATAATAGTAGCATCGCTACCAAAAACATTATTGTCGCCAAGGCTTCCATCCCATTTTTCAACTTTTTTAAGCTGAACATATTGCGGTGAGCTTGATAATGCTTCGTTTATTGTTTTAATTGCTTTCGATTCAGCTTCGGCTCTAATTCTTGTAGCTTCGGCATCTGCTAAGGCTTTTTCTTTAGCGGCATTACCCAAGTTGGTTTGCTCCTCAGCTTTTTCTTTAGCCAATTTGTTTTTCTCTAACTGAACGGCTTTAGCTTCGGCAGCCTGAGCAATACTTTTCGGAATATCAACATCTGTAATTTGAACTCTTACAAATTCAACATGCATTGATGCTAATTCCTCTGTTAAAATGCTGGTTAACCGTTCCTCAGCTTCGGAACGAGACTTTAAGTTCAAGTCAACAGCACTAAATTGAGGAATAACTTCTTTTAAAGCACCTTTCATTATATTTTTCATCTTAGATGATTTGTAATCAATCCCGATGTTTTTGTGCAATAAATTAACCTCGTTTTTTATTGGGTGATAATACAAGGCAACTTCAACACCCGTTTCCATATTGTTGGCATCGTTAAAGTCATTATCAATAACCAGAGTTTGTTCTCTACAATCGTAGTTAACCATATCGTCCCAAATCCAGTTTATGCCCATTTGTAAACCTTCATCGTAAACGGTTTCCATATTTGTTTCGCCTCCCCACGAAACTTGTACGCCTCTATGCCCGGAATCTACAGTGCTACAAGCCGTAAGTAGGCACAAAGATGCCAATAAATGAATTCCAATATTTTTCATATAATTTTGATTTGGTAATGTGAAATTTGATGATTTTTAGGAAAGAAAAGTATATATAAAAACAAGATGGTACTTTTTCAAATTTGAAAAGATTTTACCTATTCCTTGTTCTTTATTGCATTTCCCCTTTTTATTCCAAATGTTTAGAAATATTTTCCGATTGACGTGTTTTCTCTTTTTCTAAATCCATTTCGTGTTGGCGTTGGCGGTCATTTTCACGTTGTTTATAACGCAAAAACATAGAAACCGCAAAGAAAATTAACATAAATGGTAAGACTATAAAGATTAACAATTTCATAAAAAAAGCCATAACTATAATTTTTTGATTTGAAAGATAATGACTCATTGAGTAAAAAATACTCATAGTATTAATAAAAATGTTAAAATTTAAAAATTAGTTCCATTGGAAAGAAGAAAACAAAAAAGCCATCAGCAAAAACTGATGGCTCTTGTACCCGAGGTGGGAATCGAACCCACACTTCCGAAGAAACTGGATTTTGAATCCAGCGCGTCTACCAATTCCGCCACTCGGGCTTTTCAGAATTGGGAAAGCAAATATATTACAACTTTTAGTAATGGTTGAATAATAAGTTATACATTTTCAAAAAAGATTTT
>JAHDDA010000100.1:6725-8748 GCA_020629595.1 Chitinophagales bacterium | reverse complement strand
CGTGATCTTGAACCAATCGCCAAACCAATGTTTTTTCTGGTAAATTACTTTTTATAGCTGTCCAGCTTGCACCTTTATTGGTACTTTTATAAACATAAGGTTTAAAATCGCCTTCTTTGTGGTTATCTAAGCAAACATAAACGGTGTTTTCATCGTGAAGATCAGCTTTTATATCGTTTACAAATGCCATTTTAGGACAAGAAGGTAAGGAACTAACGGCAATTTTTCGCCAACTTTCGCCACCATTTTCTGTAACTTGAATTAAGCCATCATCGGTTGCGGCATAAATTAATCCTTCTTTTTTAGGCGATTCAGAAAGTGAAGTTATTGTACTAAAATTCGACATTGCGTAAATATCCCAAGCCTCATCCCAGCCTTTCTTTGTTCCCATAATTGGCTGTTCAATTCGTTCTAAGTTTTTGGTTAAATCTTCAGAAATTGCCGTCCAGCTATCGCCTCTGTCTTCTGATTTCCATACACGCTGAGAAGCAAAATATAAACGAGTTGGTTTATGTGGACTTACCAAAATTGGTGCATCCCAATTAAAACGTTCATAGTCTTCGGCATCGGCTTCTGGTTGTGGTTTTATGTAAGAAAACTCGCCATTTGTACGGTCAATTCGCATAATGTTTCCTTGCTGCGATTCGGCATAAATAATATCAGGATTACCAGGTTCTGTTGCCGATTGGTGTCCGTCGCCCCAAAGCGTTACAAACCAATCTGCATTGCGAATACCATGAATATTATCGGTTCTCGAAGGTCCTCCATGTGAGTTATTATCTTGTGTTCCGCCGTAAACATTATAAAAAGGTTCTGCATCGTCAACAGCAACTTTGTAGTATTGAAGCGTAGGAATATTATCGTAAAATTTCCAAGTTTCAGCTAAATCAAAACTTTCGTATAAACCACCATCTGTTCCTACCAATAAATAATCTGGATCATCGGCTCTAAATACCAAAGCGTGATTATCGGAATGCTTGTTGCCTTCTTTCATTCTACGGAAAGTTTTTCCGCCATCGTCTGAAACTTGCATACGCACATCTGCCAAGTAAATTTTATCGAAATTGTGCGGACAAGCATACAATTCTTGATAATAATGTGGTCCTGTTCCACCAGAAACAGCATCTGACATTTTTTTCCAAGAAGCACCTCTATTATCAGAACGGTAAACACCACCTGTTCTTCTATCTAATTCAATAGCAGCGTACAATACATCTGGGTTTTGTGGTGAAATAGTAAAACCTATTTTTCCCATATTTGAGTTGGGTAAACCCGAAGATAGTTTTTCCCAAGTTTCGCCACCATCGGTAGATTTGTATAAGCCTGTACCTTCGCCACCGCCCATATAAGCGGCAACAGTACGGTGGCGTTGCCAAGTTGCGGCGTACAAAATATTGGGGTTTCGTGGGTCAATTAGCAATTCTGTTACGCCCGTCCATTCTTTTTCTTTTATTTCCGAAGCTTTAATTAAGGTTTCTTTCCAAGTTTCACCACCATCGGTAGATTTGTATAAGCCACGCTCGCCACCTTTACTCCAAAGTGGTCCTTGTGCGGCTACCCAAATTACATTAGGATTTTCGGGGTGAATAATAATATCAGAAATATGCTCTGTTTTATTTAAACCCATATTTTTCCAAGTTTTACCATCATCGGTGCTACGGTAAACGCCATCGCCCCAACCAATGTGTCGTCCACCTACGTTTTCGCCCGAACCTAACCAAATTGTATGTGGATTATTGGGATCAATGGTAAGGCAACCAACGGCGTAAACATCTTGTTTTTCAAAAATTGCCGACCAAGTTGTTCCTGCGTTTTCTGTTTTGAAAACACCACCAGAACCTAAGCCCAAATACCAAACATTATCATTTTCTGGATGAACCGCAATATCGGCAATTCTTCCCGACATAAATGCTGGTCCGATGCTACGGAATTTCATTCCAGAAAACAGCGAAGCATCGTTAATTGGTGCTACTTTTTCTGAAGTTTCTGTTTTAGCATATTTAGATTTCTTTTTTCGTTGTGC
>JAHDDA010000100.1:3889-6625 GCA_020629595.1 Chitinophagales bacterium | reverse complement strand
AAATTTTGGTTTATTTTTGGAATGAATAGTAATTTGATTAACGAATTTTAAGGAAATGAAAAATTTAATTTACTTGGTATTTATGTTTTTTAGTTTAGCAGTTTTTGGGCAAACTGGAAGTATTGAGGGCACTTTAGTTGATGCTAATACAAAAGAACCTTTGCCTTTTGCCAATGTATATATTATGGTTGACGGATTTGTACAAGGTGCACAAACTGATTTTGATGGGAAATATAAAATTTTTCCTGTTAAAATTGGGGAATATGAATTAACTGCTGAGTATATAGGATATGAAATGCTAAAAGTTCCAGATGTAATAGTAAGAGATGGTGTTGTTCGTTTATTAAACTTAGAAATTAAAGAAGAAGATGAAATGTTATATGATGTTATTATTTTAGATAATTCTCCACCCTTTTTTAATTTTACCGAAGGTAATATTACAACTTTTTATAGAGAAGATATTAAAAATATGCTTAGATAATTTTTAATTTATGCAATAAAAAAAGCCGTAGCAATGCTACGGCTCTACAAAGAATTTTAGTTTGTAACGGATTATTTTCTCGAAATTACCTTTTCAGCTTTTTCAATTATGGCTTCGGTTGATAAACCATATTTTTCCATTAATTGGTCTGGCGTTCCGCTTTCTCCAAATGTATCATTAGTTGCTACAAATTCTTGTGGTGCTGGTGTATTTAAGGCTAAAACTCTTGCAATACTTTCGCCTAAACCGCCCAAATAGTTATGTTCTTCGCAAGAAACAACACAGCCTGTTTTGGCTACACTTTTAATAATTGCTTCATCATCTAAAGGCTTTATGGTATGCATATTTATAAGCTCAACAGAAATGCCTTTTTCTTCTAAGACTTTAGCAGCTTCTAATGCTTTCCAAACCAAATGCCCACACGCAATAATGGTAACATCTGTTCCTTCTGACATTATTTGGGCTTTTCCAATAGTAAAATCTTGCTCATCGCCAGAAAATATAGGCCACTTCGGACGACCAAAACGCAAATAACAAGGACCATTAATTTCTGCAATGGCTTTTGTTGCTAATTTGGTTTGTGTGTAATCGCAAGGAACAACAACCGTCATTCCTGGTAACATTTTCATTAAACCAATATCTTCTAAAATTTGGTGCGTTGCTCCGTCTTCTCCTAAAGTTATTCCTGCGTGAGAAGCACAAATTTTTACGTTTTTATGTGAATACGCTACCGATTGGCGAATTTGATCATAAACACGCCCAGTTGAGAAGTTGGCAAACGTTCCAGTAAAAGGTATTTTCCCACCAATAGTTAAACCAGCAGCAATACCAATCATATTAGCTTCGGCTATTCCAACTTGATAAAATCTTTCTGGAAAAGCATTTTTAAAATCGGTCATTTTTAACGAACCTGTAAGGTCTGCACAAAGGGCAATTACATTTTCATTTTCTTGTCCTAATTCTAATAAGCCTGCTCCAAATCCAGAACGAGTATCTGATTTTCCTGTTGGGGTAAATTGCTCAAATTTTGCCATACTATTTTAATTGTTAATTATCAATTATTAATGGTGAATGAGTTTTGAAATGCGAAATTAGTAATTAATAATTGAGCTTTCTTAAATTTTCAATAAGTTATGTTGTAGAATTAAAAAATTTGGCTGATTTATTGAAAGTTACAAACTTTCAAAAGTGGTTGATTAAATTTCTTGATGTTTGTAGTTTTAAGCAATTATCTGATTTTTCCTTTTGGATTACTCATATTATTTGAGCCACCACGAGGACTTGTATCTCTACCAATTGAACCCGGTGTTGTTCTTCCGCCTGGTCTTGAAGTTGCTCGCCCTAATGCTAAGAAACGTTGTGCATTTGCAGGATCAACACGCACCATCATAGTTCCAACTTTGGTTTTTTCGCTACTTGGTACTCTAAAATAATTGAAAATATCGTATATCTCATCGCTTTTAGTATTGCTAAAAACGGTGATTGCCATTGAGTTTGGATTGGCTTTACTAACTTTTTCGACTTTTTGAAGTGCTAATAATATTTGAGCTCTGCCCAATTCTGGGTCTTCGTGCATTTTATCTAATCCTTTTCTGTGGTAATCGAAAAAGGCGGTACGCATTGCCGAAAATTTTGGATCTAACTGGTTTTCAATCATCCAATAACGGTTTCTTGTACCATCAAAGGCTTTCCAACCTTTTCTACCCGAATCGGTTGCATTTTGCACAATTTGGCGTGCTTGATTGAACCATTGATCGCCTCCGTTTTTAGAAAAGGTATCATAATCATATCCTAAAACCATAAAAGCATAAAATGCCAAAACTGAAGTTAACTCACCATTATAAGCATTAACATTAAAATTTAAAGGCTGAAATTGTGCATATTCAAATTCAAAATCATTGTCTTTATGGAAAAAAGTAACCGATTCGTAAGTTGAGTTATAAACAGGGCGACTTGCCTGAATGGTAATTTCGGCTTTAAACCTTGTTTGGCTTATTTCTTCAACAATAGCAATATTGATATTACAATCAATTTTTTCTTCATCGTCAAATTCATCACCTTCTGTCCAATCACGAGTATTCATAAACTCATACATATCGGCTTCCAACGTTTTAAATATTGCTGGATCTACCAATTGTAATTGTGGTGCTTGTACACGAACTATGCAATTAAGTTCTTGGGCATTTGCCTTGAAACAAAATAACAATATAAATATGCTTAGTATCTTTTTCATTTTTGCTTAGAATTTTAGATTT
>JAHDDA010000100.1:0-3789 GCA_020629595.1 Chitinophagales bacterium | reverse complement strand
TCAAAGATATTACATTTAAAAAGAAGTTTATTCATTCTGTGTTTTTTCTCTTTCTATTGCATACTGTAAAATGTCACCAGCAACATCCCACTTACTTTTTAATTCGTAAGGTTTTTTATTGCCTTCTTTGTTAATTATGGTAATTTTATTGGTATCGTGTCCAAAACCAGCACCTTTATCTTTTAAGGAATTTAGCACTATAAAATCTAAATTTTTCTTTACCAGTTTTTTCTTTGCGTGTTCTACTTCATCATTGGTTTCCAAAGCAAAACCGATAAGCATCTGATTGGCTTTTTTTGTTTTCCCAAGTTCAGCCAAAATATCAGTTGTTTTTTTCATATCAACTGTAAATTCGCTTTCTTTTTTCTTTATTTTTATTTTACTAACTTCTTGTGGTGTGTAATCGCTAACGGCTGCTGCCATAATGCACCAATCAGATTTTTCGGCATAATGTAAACTTGCTCGTAACATTCCGTGTGCCGATTGTACATTTTCAACTTTAACGCTTTCGTTTTTAGGTCGTAAATGTGTTGGTCCTAAAACTAGTTGTACATCTGCACCCAATTTAGCGGCATAATCTGCTAAGGCAATGCCCATTTTTCCAGAAGAATGATTTCCAATAAAACGAACTGGATCTATTGGTTCGTAGGTTGGACCAGCAGTAATCATTATTTTTTTGCCACGTAATGGTTTTTCATTTTCAAAGAACACATTTAACTGATTTACAATATTTTCTGGTTCTGCTAATCTTCCTTCCCCAATTAAGCCACTTGCTAATTCTCCACTTTCGGGTGGAATAATATGAACACCGTCTTTTTCAAGTGTTTTAATATTGCGTTGAGTTGCTGGGTGCAACCACATATCGTGATCCATTGCTGGTGCAACAAAAACAGGACAGCGTGCCGAAAGGTAAACAGCGGTTAATAAGTTGTCGCATAAACCATTTGCTATTTTTGCGATGGTGTTTGCCGAAGCAGGAGCAATGAGTATTGCATTTGCATTAATGCCTAAATGTACGTGGTTGTTCCAAAGTCCGTTTTCTCTATCAAAACTTGTAAGTACTTCATTTTTTGATAAAGTAGAAAGGGTAAGTGGTGTAATGAATTTACAAGCATCTTCGGTCATTATTACTTGTACATCAATTTCATTTTTAACTAAAAGACGTGTAATTAATGCCGATTTGTATGCAGAAATACTGCCCGAAACTCCGAGAATTACTTTTTTTCTTTCCATATTGTAGAGGGAAAAGGAGCTTAAAATTTAAAATGTGGAAGGTAGAAACAGGTTTTATGTAAGTAAAGGCGTAGCAATGCCACGCCTCTATAAGTTATTTGGTTGAAAGTTTAATTTATTTCTTGAAACCATCCTTTTTAAAGCCATCTTTCTTGAAGTTGTCTTTTTTGAAATTATCTCTTTCTTCTCTTTTACGGTAATAAATTTCACCATCTCTAAACTCAGACATAGCCAATAATACTGGATTTGGTAAGCGTTCGTAATATTTAGATATTTCTATTTGCTCACGATTTTCCATTACTTCATCTAAGGTTTCGTTGGTATTAGCAAATTCATCTAATTTAGAACTTAGTTCTTCTTTTAATTTTACCGAAATTTGATTGGCTCTTTTTGAGGCAACACTTAATGTCTCGTACAAATTTCCAGTTATGCTTGCCACTTCCGATAAGTTTTGTGGTTCTGCTGAACTACTAATTCCTTTTGCTTTATAGCTTCTTAAATAACTCATTTTATTAATTGATAATGTATAATTATGAATTGACTTACAAAGTTAATCGTTTTTGGGATTAATTGTTTTTTCAATTGTTTTACTTAAAAATCCCTTATTTTCTAACTTTTCAATTTGATCTAAACACTGATTGTATAACTTTTCAGCATCTCTTATTGATTTACTTTTCGGAAATTTTTCAATAAAAGTTTCATAAGCTTCAATACAAGTGTCGAAATATTGTTTTTTGTTCTCTCTTAATGCTCTATTTCCAGCTGAAAGAGCATTTTTTATATCATCGAAATAAACTTGTTCAATACCTAATTTACTTTCTTTATGAATGCGTTTTGCTTCATTTAAGTTTTTGCTATTGGGAAATTTATTTTTAAATGCTTGAAATGCTTCTATTGCTACTTTGTATCGTTCTTCTTTTTTTGAAGTAATACTATTTTCAGCAAATAAAAAGTTTGATTTTAATGCCGTAAATCTTATTCTTTCTTCTTGTTCTGAACCAGGGAAGTCTAATAGTAAATTATTGAAAGCAACGCCAGCAGCACGATAATTTTTCATATCATAATATAATTGGGCTGCTGCAATAGATTTTTCTTCCATTTTTAATCGAAGTTCATCAATTAATTTGTTGCATTCTGCAATTTTATCACTGTTAGGATAAGTATTGGCAAATAATTGAAATGCATCAATGGCATTTTGGCTATAATCTTGTTCCAATGATGGAACGGGTGAAAGTTTATATAAACTATAAGCCGACATAAATCTTGCTTCTTCAGTTCTAAAACTTTTTGGATAATATTCGATAAAACGCTTGAAGTAGTAAGAACTTAATAAATAATCGCCTGTGCCATAATGACAATAGGGATAAAAATAATAGAGTTCCTCTACATCTTTTGTTCCTTTGTAAACGGACATTAATTCTTCAAACAAAGGCAGAGCTTTTGTGTATTTCCCTACATTGTAAAACTCCTTTGCTTTAGTTAATTTAAGTTCATAATCATTACTTTTTAAAAGTTGTTGATAGGGATCGCACGAACTTAAAGTGGTAATAATTAGCAAAAAGCTAAAAAGTGTATATATAAATGATTTTTTCAAAGCGGATGCAAAAGTACAAATTTCCATTACTAATTGCAACAGCTTTTGTTATTATTAAATTGTAGAAGGTTTTTTATATTTTGTTTTTTTAACGAAAAAAAGAAATTAAAGAATTAGGAAGTGTGTAATTAAGAAGTTGAAAGCCCAAAACTCGTAACTCATTTATACATTTCAAATTTTGCTAAACCTATTCGTTGTATAAAATGTTTAAACGAGGTAAATAAAACGCCTAATCCATATTTTACGCTTCTTGAAAAGTTGATTGACGAGGCTTCCTCGAAATATTTGGTTGGGCAGGTTATTTCGCCAATTTCAAAATTTTTATAGATAATTTGTGATAACATTTGGTTATCGAATACAAAATCATCTGAATTAGAATTGAAATTGATGTTTTCTAATACTTCACGAGAAAAAGCACGATAACCTGTATGATACTCGGAAAGTTTTTGATTTACCAAAATATTTTGTGTAAATGTTAAAAATCGATTGGCTATATATTTATACTTTGGCATTCCGCCTTTTAATGCTCCATTGCCTAATATACGAGAACCTAAAACTACTGGGTACAATTCATTGGCAATAAGCGTAACCATTGCTGGAATTAATTTTGGCGTGTATTGATAATCGGGGTGAAGCATTATAACAATATCGGCTTTTAATTCAAGTGCTTTGTTATACAATGATTTTTGATTGCCTCCGTAACCTTTATTTTTTTCGTGTTGAATAATATGACTTATGCCTATTTTTTTTGCTTGTTCAATAGTTGCATCTTTACTTGCATCATCACACAAAACAACTTCATCTACCAAATCGAAAGGAATTTCTTGATAAGTTTTTTCCAATGTTTGAGCTGCATTGTATGCAGGCATCACAACAACTATTTTTTTTCCATTAAACAAAGTATAAAAGTTTTGAGTTTTGAGTTTTGAGTTTTGAGTTTTGAGTTTTGAGTTTTGAGTTTT
>JAHDDA010000099.1 GCA_020629595.1 Chitinophagales bacterium | reverse complement strand
TCATCTGCATCGCAAGCAAAGAAAAATACACTTGAAAAAATTAAGATTAATAACTTTATATTCGTAGTTGAATAGATTATAGATAATTCTGTAAAAACTTATAAACTCACTAAATTCTACCTTCACAAACTGAATTTAACTTCCTTTTTCAATTGAACCCATTAAAGTAATATCATTAGAATTTTTGTAATTATAAATATACAAACCATCTGAACCAATCATAATTAACATTCCTAAATAAGAAATAACATCATAAGCCTGATATTCTGGATAGTGAGCCAACATTTCAAATTCAGCTTCTGGGTTAGAACAATCAAAAATTTTCAAACCTTCATCATCGTCACAAATAAACAAAACTCCATTATCAACGCCTAAGCCCATTGGGTGATGCATTGGCTTTGATTGAATTAACCAAGGGTTTTGTAAACTTTCTACATTAATAACATCTAATTGATTTACAAAACCTGCACATTCATTGCCATCACGCAAGGTAACATAGGCAATATCTTCATCAACCACCACAGGATCACAAGCACGTGCGTGTTCAAAGTCGGAAGTGTAATCTGGATTACTTGGGTTGGCTATGCTATAAATAAACATTCCAGCCTGCGACCCCATAAATAAACTTTCATTGTAGGGAAAAATAGTTTCAATATTCCAACCAACTGGTGTACGATTTGCTATTTGTGGCGAATTTCCTTCACTTATATCAACCGAAATTAACTCAGAATCGGAAACGGCGTATAAATGGTTGTTTTTTATTGTAAAACGTGCAAAAGAACCACCTGTTCCTGAACCAGCACCCGTAATTCCAGCAGTTTCACCACCTGAAAAACCACCGCTTTGATTTCCTACACTTGAATCTACTAAAACTAAATCATCTTCATACCAACCACCCCAACTATTACTACAATCAACCACTTCGGTTACTATTTGCGATTCATAGCCAATTATTACACCATTTTCGGCGTGCGTTTCTAAGCCCATAAACCAACTCCATTCTGGATAAAGGTTTTCTGTTCTTCCAACTTCTTTAGCATTTTCAACATCAGCAACATCAATTACAACCAAATCGGTATAACTATCGGCATACAATAAATTGTCTTTTATAGCCATATCTTTATTTCCAGGAATAGGAATAAAGGAAACTTTTGTGGGGTTTGTAGGATCGGCATTATTTACCACGTGAATACCTTCATTTATTTCATTGATTAAAATATAACTATTCTTGAAATAAATTTTACCCATATTTATTAAAGTTCTTGGGCTTTGTGCTTCAATTGGCACACGCAATTCTTCCCACGATTGATAAATTGGTACTTGAGTTTCGTAGGTAATCGTTTTTTCGCATTTATCTTTGGTACACGAACTGAAAACCAACAAACAAGTTGTAAATAAGTATAGTAAATTTTTCATTTTCATAAATTTTGAACCTTTATACTTTAACGCAACTAAATTAGTTGTAGTATTGGTACAAATTTAACCCAACTTATAAATATGAGAAATACCATAATATTAGTAGTTTTAATTTTTTTTAGCTGTTCTATCTCTGCTTTTTCACAAGAAAACACTAGTAAAAAGAAAGTAAAAGCAATTGGTAGTTTGCAATTAGGTACTTTAATTGGTAAAAATAGTAATAATATTTCCCGTACCGATTTTAGCATTGGTGCTTCTGCGGGTGTGCGTTTTGCTAACAATATTGAAACCTCAATTGCTACCGATGTTTTAATTTTCGATGAGTTTACCAATATTTGTCCAGCTTTAAAATTTACTTACAGCCCTATTAAAAATTTTCCTGTAAAACCCTATTTTGAAACAAGTATAGGACACAGCTTTGTTTCGGAAACGACTTATGAAAATCAATATTACATAGATTTTAAAAAGAGAGGAGGCATTTATTCTTCAACTGGCTTGGGTATTAGAATAGAAAATAAACAAGCCAATTATATTGGTATTTCAGGTGGTTTTTTACATTCAAAAGCCTTTGCCGAATGGACTTATGAATGGAATAATTACACTGAAAATATTGATCAAAATTTTAATCGTTGGTACTTAAACTTTTCATTTGGATTTTAACATTTTTGGTATGAAACAGTTAGTTAGTTTATGATCAAATCATAATTTTTATCCCTATTATTTCATAATTCATAACTCATAACCCATAATTCATAATTATTTTTCACTATTTACCAAAATTTAAACTATTTTTGCACGTCCAAAATTGATTACTACAATTTAATTATATAAAAATGGAAGCTTTAAAGTTTGTAAACGAACAGTTAAACCCTGACAGCAAACCTCTTGAGTTCAAAGCCGGTGATAATGTATCGGTTTACTACAAAATTAAGGAGGGCGACAAAGAGCGTATTCAGGTATTTAAAGGTAATGTAATTCAGGTTAAAAACGCAAAAGGCACAAATTCACAAACATTTACAGTGCGTAAAATTTCAAGTGGAGTTGGTGTAGAACGTATTTTCCCTGTAAACTCACCTAATATTGACAAAGTAGAAGTAAATAAGTATGGTCGTGTTCGTAGAGCAAGATTATTTTACTTACGTGAAGCTAAAGGAAAGAAAACACGTATTAAAGAACGCCGTTTTGTTAAAAAAGATAAGTAATCATTACTTATTTTCAATGTTTCTAAAAAAAGAGACTGTCTTAGAAAAGATAGTCTCTTTTTTTATGCATTGGTTAATTCCTATATTTTTTTATAGAATCATAACTAAGTTTTATATTTATTTAATATCTTAGATTTAGTAAAACATTGCATTATGAATCTAAGACTCTATCCTATTATAATACTTCTATTGGCTTATGCCTTAGGCATTTTTATCTCCATAAAATTATCAATTGAAAGTAACGATTTAACTTTAGTAGCTTTAATAAGTTCACTCATTCTTTCTGTGATTTTATACTTCTGGCAAAAGAAATCAGCCACCATAAAAAACTCACAATTCAAGGAAATATTTTTTTTACTTTTTATTGTAATTGGTTTTGTGCTTTTAGGTGTTTTTAGAACAAGCAATTATTGGGACTATTCTTCAGAAAATCATTTTTCAAAACAAAATGCCGATTTTTTTATTGCTGAAATTTCAAACCCTCCTATTGAAAAAGCTAAAAGTTATAAAACCGAACTTAAAATAATAAATGCTATTGATTTTGAGGGCGAATTTTCAAAAGCAAGCGGTAACGCTATTGTTTATTTCCAAAAAGATTCTTTAACACAGCATTTACAATTTGCACAACAATTAATTATCCCCAATAAATTTAAGGAAATTGAAGCCGCTAAAAATCCCAATCAATTTGATTATAAACAATTTTTAAAATTCAACAATATATTTTATCAAGCCTATTTTAAAGCAAACGAAATAGAAGTATTGAACACAAAATCAAGAAATATTACGGTTTGGTTCTTCTCTAAAATTTATAATCTTAGAACATATTATCGCACAAAAATTCAAGAACTTTTACCCAACAAAGATAATGCTGCGGTAGCTTCGGCTTTAATTTTAGGAGATAAGCAGCTATTGCATAAAGATTTACAAGAAAAATACCAAGATACTGGAGCAATGCACATATTAGCAGTTTCGGGTTTGCACGTTGGTATTATTTCGTTGGGCATAATGCTTATTTTAGGATTTATGCATGGCTTTAAGGCAGGCAATAAAGTAAAAGGCTTAATTGCCATTATATTTCTTTGGTTATTTGCGTGCTTAACGGGTTTAGCCCCTTCGGTTACAAGAGCAACTTTAATGTTTAGCATAATAATATTAGGGCAGCAATTTATTGGCAGACCAAGCAAAATTTTCAATTCTTTAGCAGCTTCAGCTTTTATTTTATTGCTTTTAAATCCGTTGTTATTAATGAATTTGGGCTTTCAATTATCTTATTTAGCTGTAATTGGTATAGTCGTTTTTCATCCTCAAATAATGAAATTGTACGAGCCCAAAAACTATTTTATAAAAAAGGCTTGGGAAATTAATGGTGTAGCTTTTTCAGCACAAATTTTAACACTTCCAATAACAATTGCCACTTTTAGTCAATTTCCTTTAATATTCGTTTTATCTAATCCAATAGCCATTTTAGGTGCAACTTTAATTTTGAGCATTGGCTTAGCATTTCTAATAAGCGTTTCAATCAATTACTTTATTCCTATTAACTTTATTACCGAAACTTTTGCTTACATACTCAACTTCTGTTTAACAACGCTAAATTATTTGCTTGGCTTAGTACAACAAATTCCCTTCGGAACGGCAAAAGGTTTGTATATCAATAACTTTCAATATTACTTGCTTTTTGGCATACTGGTTTTATTTGCTTTTCATTTTACAAATAAATGGTTGCTTAAACCAATAATTTTACTCTTTTCTATTTTTACTGGAAGCCTAATTTTTGATAATTACCAACTGAATGAACAACAAGAGCTAAGCATTTTTCAGGCAACAAACAACAGTATTATTAGTTGTAGAACAGGGAACGAAAGTACCATTTTTCATTCGTATGAAGATGTGGGACAATTAAATATGCAAGTAGAAAATTCATTATTAGCTCAAGGCATACAATCGAAAGAAATATTTGGCATTACCGATACTATTGAAACCCCAAATATCTTAAAAAACAATGCTATTATTCAGTTTGAAAACACGCAAATGTTAATTATTGATAAACAAAATTATTATCATACGCAACATTGGCATAAAACAGTTGATTATATATTGGTAAAATCAAATCCGTTTTTAAATTTAGACAATTTGAACAAACAGTTTTTGCCAAAAAAAATAATCTTTGACGGCTCAAATGCACAAAAACAATGTAGTTATTGGCTCGCCGAATGTGAACAGCGAAATTTGCCTTGCCATTTTACCGCAACAGATGGTGCTTTTACTGTAATTTTGGACGATTAATTTAAAGTTTATCAATGCAATTTATAAAAAATTTTTCAGTCTTATTTATTGGTGTTTTATTTATAATATTTACTAGTGCATTTACCAAAAATGTAGCAAATTCGGGCAATATAAAAATTGCTCTTTTAAAATATGCTGGTGGTGGAGATTGGTATGCCAACCCAACAGCTTTACCTAATTTAATTGCCTTTTGTAATAAAGAATTAGGTACGAGTTTACACAACGATTATGCTACGGTTGAACCCAGTAGCATTGAAATTTTTTCGTATCCATTTGTACACATGACTGGTCATGGTAATGTTGTTTTTAATGCCGAAGAAGCCAAAAATATGCGAACTTATTTAGAGGCGGGCGGTTTTCTACATATTGATGATAACTATGGAATGGATCCTTATGTGCGTGCTGCAATGAAAGAAGTTTTTCCTGAATATGATTTTGTTGAATTGCCTTATTCCCACGAAATTTATAAGCAAAAATTCGAGTTTAGAAATGGCTTACCCAAAATTCACGAACACGATGGAAAACCAGCTCAAGGATTTGGTATAATTCACAACGGCAGATTATGTGTATTTTATTCTTATGAAACAGATTTAGGCGATGGTTGGGAAGATCAAGAAGTACACAATGATACACCTGAAATGCGTAGAAGATCGTTGGAAATGGGAGCTAATTTAATACAATTTGCCTTTGAGCAATAATATTTTCTACTCTCCCAAATGCACCTCAGCAACCTGTAAAACTTCTTTAGATGTAGCACCGTCTTTGTGTACACAAGCTACAACATTTAGGTTTTCTAATATCCAGTTTTCACTTATTGGTAAACTAAAGGTTTTAACAATAGTTGTTCCTGCGGTATAGGCATTTTCTTCTGAAAAGTCTAAAATAATACCACCCCAACCAGTAAACATATCTCTAACAACGTGTTCGTGTTCATAGGTTTCATTTTTAGAATTATCGGGCATTAACTGCACATCAACTATATGATCTTCAGAAAGAAAAACACTTAGTAAAAGACTTTCATTCTCTACTTTTTCAGTAAATATGGCTGTTATTGTTGCTGAAATTTCTTGAGTTGTTTCATCAAAATTAGCTTCAACATCTACATTAACAGGTGTAGTTTGGTTTATTCTTTCTGCTACTAAACCTTCCCATTGTTCTGGAATAGTTACAGGAATAAAATTTTGAGATTCAAACAAATGACGATCAACCACAGCTGATGGATAGCCAAACAATCCAAAAAAGTCGTTCAAGGCAACGCTTTCTTCAATCTTAAAATCTTCTGTGCTTTCGGCATAAGGTACAGCAAATGGTCCTGCATGCAAAGTAGTAGAAACAATTCGGTTAGGAAAACTTTCCTTTATATTTTCTACTTCTTCAGCTCCTTTAGGACAATTATTACATTGTACACCAGAATATTCTTCAATAAAAATGTTTTTATCTTGAGCCACAGGTATTTCAGAAGCAATAAAAGTAGTATCTAGCAAAACATTGGGTTCTGAAAAATCAATTGCAGGTCCTTGTTCTTCACAAGCATTAAACAAAATTAACAGAGCAAATATAAACGATAATAAAATTGTATTTTTTTTCATATTCAATTAACTAAATGAAACATAACAAAACTATACATTTGCTTTAATATTTAAGAATTTTTAGACTATGAAACCAATAATAAATGAATTAAAAGGTACAGGAGTTGCTATTGTAACCCCTTTTTCAGCCAATAAATCAATAGATTTTAATGCGCTTGAAAAGTTAATTGAATATCATATTACCAACGGAACAAACTATTTAGTTGTTTTAGGTACTACTGGCGAAACAGCCACTTTAAGCGATAAAGAACGATACCAACTATTAGATTTTATGATTGAAAAAACTAATGGCAGAATACCTTTAGTGGCTGGTTATGGTGGCAATGACACTTTACACGTTTTAAAAGCATTTAAAGATTACCCAACCAATGCTTTTACGGCAATATTATCGGTAACGCCTTATTATAACAAACCCAACCAAGCAGGTTTGTATGCTCATTATGCTACTTTGGCTGAAAATTGTGATACACCCATTATTCTATATAACGTTCCAGGTCGAACTGGTGTAAATATGAGTTTAGAAACTACTTTAAAATTAGCCAACAATTTTGAACATATAGTAGCAATTAAAGAAGCCTCTGACGATATGGATAAATGTATGAATTTGGTAAAACATAGACCAGATAATTTCTTAATACTTTCAGGCGATGATAACTTAATTTTACCACAAATGGCTTGTGGAATGGATGGCGTAATCTCGGTTATTGCCAATGCTTTTCCTAAAACAACTTCTGAGTTAGTACAATTGGGCTTGAACGGAAAATTTACTGAAGCTAGAAAACTGCATTACAACATTTTGCCAATGATTCGTTTAATTTTTACCGAAGGAAATCCAGTTGGTATTAAGGCGTGTATGGCAGCTCAAAATTTAATCAACAATGAACTTAGATTGCCTTTGGTTGTCTCATCAAACAAGTTATTTAATGAGATAACAAAAGAAATTACCTTATTAGACAACTTAGGTGTTCAGGCATAAAAACTATTTTAGATAAGCTTAAATTTATAATAAAAAACTTAAAAATAAATGTATCAAATTTTAAAAGAAACCATAGAAAACGCTTTCGATGATAGAGCATTATTGAAAGAATCTTCAACACTAATTGCCATAAAAGAAACAGTAAACCTTTTAGATCAAGGCAAATTAAGAGTGGCAGAACCAACAGCTTCTGGCGAGTGGAAGGTAAATGACTGGGTAAAAAAAGCAGTTCTTTTATTTTTTCCAACTGCAAAAATGGAAACGATAAAAGTTGGTCCTTTTGAGTTTCACGATAAAGTGCCTTTAAAAGAAAATTATGCAGACTTGGGTGTGCGAGTTGTTCCGCACGCCATAGCAAGGTATGGTAGCTTTGTTGCACCAAATGTTATAATGATGCCTTCGTACATAAATATTGGGGCGTATGTAGATAGCGGCACAATGGTAGATACTTGGGCAACTGTGGGCTCGTGTGCACAAATAGGAAAAAATGTACATTTGAGTGGTGGCGTTGGTATTGGTGGTGTTTTAGAACCAGTGCAAGCCTCGCCAGTAATTATTGAAGACAATTGCTTTATTGGCTCACGTTCAATTGTAGTAGAGGGTGTACATATTGAAAAAGAAGCTGTATTGGGGGCAAATGTGGTTTTAACCCAATCAACCAAAATTATTGATGTAAGTGGCAATGAACCTATTGAAATGAAAGGTCGTGTACCTGCTCGTTCGGTGGTTATTCCTGGCACTTACACCAAAAAGTTTCCTGCTGGCAAATTTCAAGTAGCTTGTGCTTTAATTATTGGTAAACGTAAAGAAAGCACAGATAAAAAAACCTCGTTGAATGATGCTTTACGTGAACACTCGGTAGCGGTTTAAATTAACTTTATTGCTAAACTGTTTTATTGTTCAATGGCACTTTAATTACCCCAACAATTTAACAGTTTAGCCCCAAAATCAAGTATTTTAAAATCTATGACAACCTAGTATTTATCTAGCAAACCTCTAAATTTTTCCCAAACAAATTATTGGAATAAACCATAGCACCGCAAAGTTTATACAAAATTCTGCTTCCAACATTAGCATTAAATTCTTTAGTAGTATCTTCTGCTGGATATGTTTCTCCTACAGAAACTTCGCATAAATCTGCTCCAATTATTTTTCTACCAGAATTGACCAATGTTTTTAGTAAAAAAGATGCTTCTTCAAAGGTAAGACCACCTGGTACTGGCGTGCCTGTATTGGGGCAAAGTTGGGGTTGTAAACCATCAATATCAAAACTTATATAAACATTTTGAGG